>NZ_JACHFK010000008.1 GCF_014201805.1 Deinococcus metalli
CGCGGCAGGCGTCTAGGCTGTGGCGCATGACTGGGGTGAAGTCGTAACAAGGTAACTGTACCGGAAGGTGCGGTTGGATCACCTCCTTTCTACAGGTCACGTCACTGATACCAGATGCATCGATGAGCGCTCCTGATCTCCGGATCAGGAGCGCTTTCTTTTTGGTCGGTATAGGTGTGAGGTTGGATCAGTCGGGTGTCGCTCACCCATGAGTGCCGAGGTGGCTCCCCGCATACTCCGCTTGTTGACGTCTCTGGCGTTTATCCAGCTGCCTTGGCCCGAGTTGCCCAGCTTGTGGAGTGCATGTTTACTCGTAAAACTGAATAAGCTTGCACAGCTGACCACCGTTCCGGCCGAACTGCGTATACTGGCACCTTATGACGAAGGCTGCCGCCAGAGCGAAGAAGTCCTCCCGCCCCGCGCCCCGGCAAGATGGCACGGGCATGAATAAAGCCGCCGCTCTTACGCCGGATACGCTGCCCGCGCCGGTGATGGCAGGCCGTGACTTCCTGAGCAACCTCGACATGAGCCCCGCTGAGCTGCGCGCGGTGCTCGACACCGCGCACAGCATGAAACGCGGCGAGTGGCGCGGCGTGAAGCCCCTGGCCGGCCTGTCGATCGCGCTGGTCTTCGAGAAGGCGTCGCTGCGCACGCGCACCACCTTCGACGTCGGCATGTACCAGCTGGGCGGGCACGCCATCACGCTGTCGAACACCGAGATCGGCCTGGGCACCCGCGAGCGCGTGTCGGACGTGGCGCGCAATCTGGAGCGCTGGGTGGACGCCGTGATGGGCCGCGTGTACCTCCAGCAGACCCTGAACGAACTCGCGCAGCATGCCACCATCCCGGTGATCAACGGCCTGTCGGACATGCTGCACCCCGCGCAGCTCCTCGCCGACTACCAGACCATCGAGGACGAGTTCGGCACGGACCTGCGCGGGCGCCGCGTGGTGTACATCGGGGACGGCAACAACCTCGCCAACAGCCACATCCACATGGCGATCCTGACCGGCGCGCAGGTCACCATCGTCACGCCCGTCGGGTACGAGCCCAACGCGGGCGTGCTGATGGACGCCGTGAAGCACGGCACCGACATCACCCTCACGCACGACCTGTCTGCCATCGCGGGCGCGGACGTGCTGTACACCGACGTGTGGATCAGCATGGGCCAGGAAGCCGAGGCCGACATCCGTCGCCGGGCCTTCCGCGGGTATCAGGTCACGCCAGAGATGCTGGACACCCTGGCACCGCACGGCATCTTCCTGCACTGCCTGCCCGCGCACTACGGCGAGGAGACGGTGCCCGAGGCGACCGAGCATCCCAAGAGCCGCGTGTTCGACCAGGCCGAGAACCGCCTGCACGCCCAGAAGGCCCTGATGTACCACGTGATGGGCGCCATGACGCCGCGCTGGTAGGCGCGTCCCGGGACGCCGGCCCGCCCCTCTCGCCACGCTCCGCGTCCGGGCGTACAGTGAAGGCGTTTACCTGTCCGGACCCCAGGCGCCGCACGTGCACCACCGTCCCTCCGCCTTGATCCGGGCATCGAGCAGACCGCGCCGCGACCGCGTTCGCCAGCCCAGTCCGTTCAAGGTGCAATGACCGGAGGGAACAACGTATGCACAGACCCTGGAAGTGGGTGGTGGGGGCCACGCTGGGCGTCGGCCTGGTGGCGTGCGGCAGCGCGGCCCGCGACACGGCGGCGAGTACGCCGGACGTGACGTCTCAGGCGGTGGCCGTGCCCGGCGCGGTCCGCACCATCAGCGCGGCCGGCACCGCGTCGCTGCGGTCCGGCGGGCTCGGCAGCGACGCGGTGCAGTTTCCGGAATTCGGTCCGGAGCCCGGCATCGCCGACGGCCCCGAGGGCGCGGCGCTCGACGCCCAGCGGGTGGGACTCCCGGCTGGCCGCAGCGCCGCGGGCGTCGGGGTAAACCGCCGGCTGCCCGGCACCCGCACCGGGCGCGGCGTGAGCGGCACGGCCCTGGGCGCGCAGAAGGTCACGGCCGCCCCCACACTGCTCCGGAGCTTCAACGGCCTGAACCACCGCGATACCCGCCTTGCCAACGGTGGTAACCAGTTCAGCAACGAGCCGCCGGACCAGGGCCTGTGCGTGGGCAACGGCTCGGTGCTGGAGACCGTGAACTCCGTGTTGCGCGTGTACAGCACGGGCGGCACGCCCCGCACGTCCCCGGTGGACCTGAACACCTTCAACGGCTACCCGGCGGCCATCAACCGCACCACCGGCGTGTACGGCCCCAGCCTGTTCGACCCCAGCTGCCACTACGACAACGCCAGCGGCCGCTGGTTCCACCTGACCGACACGCTGGGCGTCGCCCCGAACGGCAATCTGACCGGCAAGAACACGCTGGACCTGGCCGTCAGCCGTACCAGCGACCCCGCCGGCGAGTGGACGGTCTACCGCCTGCCGGTCCACAACGACGGCACGGACGGCACGCCCAACCACGGCAACTGCCCGTGCCTGGGCGACTATCCGCACCTGGGCGTGGACGCCAACGGCGTGTACATCACCACCAACGAGTTCCCGCTGCTTGTGGACGGCTACAACGGCGTGAACATCTACGCGCTGCCCAAGGCCGCCCTGGTCGCGGGAGCGGGCACCCTGAACGTCGTCAGCTTCTACCTCAAGGACGGCGTCAGCCCGCAGCCCGCGTTTACCCTGATGCCGTCCATTTCGCCCGGCGGCGACTTCGACAAGGGCACGCGCGGTACCGAGTACTTCGTGAGTTCGCTGGCCGTCTTCGAGGACAGCGGCGTGAGCGACCGGCTGGCCGTGTGGGGCCTGACGAACACCGCCTCGCTGGACAGCGCCCAGCCAGACCTGACGCTCAACGTCGGCAGCGTGCCCGTCATGTCGTACGCCGTGCCGCCCGCCGCCACGCAGAAATCCGGCAACTTCCCGCTGGGTCAGTGCATCAATGACACCACGCTCGTCACGTCTCTGGGCCGCGGCTGCTGGCGCTACCTTTTCAACGCCGAGCCAGCGCACACCGAGGTGCTCTCGACCATCGACAGCGGGGACAGCCGCGTGCAGCAGGTCATGTACACCGGCGGCAAGCTGTGGACGACGCTCGGCACCGCCGTCAGCGACAACGGCGTGGACCGGGTCGGCGCCGCGTGGTTCGTGCTGCGTCCCCAGTCGAACAAGAACAAGGCCGACGCCCAGGTCGTGAACCAGGGTGTGGTGAGCGTGCCCGGCAACAACCTGCTGTACCCCACCGTGGCCGTCACGACCGCCGGACAGGCCGCCGTCGGGGCGACCCTGGTCGGTGCCGACCACCACCCCAGCGCCGCGTACTTCGGCCTGAGCACGTCCGGCGCGGGCCCGGTGCAGGTCGCGGCCGAGGGCGCCGGCCCCCAGGACGGGTTCAGCGGCTACAAGGCCTTCGGCACGCCGCTGCGCCCCCGCTGGGGCGACTACGGCGCCGCCGCCACGGACGGCACCAGCCTGTGGCTCGCCAACGAGTACATCGCGCAGACCTGCACCCTGACGCAGTACGCCACCGCGCCCATCGGTTCCTGCGGCGCCACCCGCACCGCGCTCGCCAACTGGGGCACCCGCATCACGCAGCTCGGCACGCCCTGAGCCCACGGGGCTGCTGAATAGTCCGGACGATCCCCGCCGCCCCCGGTGAGGCGGCGGGGCTGTTCTGGACACGCCGGACAGCGGGCGGGCGCAGGCGTTAAGGTGACGGTATGGCGAGGCCACGGGTATTCATCGACGGCGAGGCGGGCACGACGGGACTGCAGATCCGGTCGCGCCTGTCGGGCCGCACGGACATCGAACTGCTGAGCATCGACCCGGCGCGGCGCAAGGACAGCGGCGCGCGGGCCGACCTGCTGAACGCGGCGGACGTGAGCATCCTGTGCCTGCACGACGACGCGGCGCGCGAGGCGGTCGCCCTTACGACCAATCCGGCGTCGCGCCTGCTGGACGCCAGCACGGCGCACCGCGTGAATCCGGCGTGGGTGTTCGGCTTTCCGGAACTCGGCCCGGAGCAGCCCGGCCGCATCCGCGCGGCGCGCTACGTGGCGAATCCCGGCTGTTACAGCACGGGCGCGATCTCGCTGCTGGCCCCGCTGACCGGGGCGGGCCTGCTGCCGGCCGACTTCCCGGTCAGCATTCAGGGATACAGCGGGTACACGGGCGGCGGGCGGGCGCTGGTGGACGCGCACGAGCAGGATCTCGCGCACCCGATGCGCGGCGAGTTCCTGAGCTACGGGCTGGGCCTGAACCACAAGCACATCCCCGAGACCATGCGCTACGGCGGCCTGACGCGCACGCCGATCTTCACGCCGAACGTGGGGGCGTGGGCGCAGGGCATGACCGTGACCATCCCGCTGCACCTGCGCGAGCTGGGCACCACGCCGGACGCGCTGCGCGCCGCGCTGAGCGCCCACTACGCCGGGCAGCGCCACGTGCGGGTGGTGGACCGCGCGGCCACCCCGGAGATCGTCGATCCGCAGGCGCTGAACGGCACGAACGACCTGGAAATCTTCGTGTACGCCTCGGCGGACGGCGAGCGGGCGCTGCTGGCCGCGCGGCTGGACAACCTCGGCAAGGGGGCGGGAGGCGCGGCCGTGCAGAACCTGACCCTGATGCTGGGGCTGGAGGCGTGAGGGTCCTCGACCGGGACACGCAGCTGTGCATGAGCCTGGCCAGCCGGCCGGGCAACTTCGGCACGCGCTTCCACAACCACCTGTACGCGGCGCTGGACCTGAACTTCGTGTACAAGGCCTTCACCACGGAGGACCTGGAGGGCGCGGTGCGCGGCATCCGCGCGCTGGGCATCCGGGGCTGCGCCGTCAGCATGCCCTTCAAGGAGGCCGTGATTCCGCTGCTGGACGAGCTGGACCCCTCTGCCGCGGCCATCGGTTCGGTGAACACCATCGTGAACACGGCCGGGCACCTGAAGGCGTACAACACCGATTACACGGCGGCGCAGCTCCTGACCGGCCGTCACGCCCTGGACCCGGCGGCGCGGGTGGTGCTGCGCGGCAGCGGCGGCATGGGCAAGGCGGTGGCGAGTGCCCTGCGCGACGCGGGCTTCACGCACGGTGTGCTGGTGGCGCGCAACGAGGGGGCTGGCCGCGTACTGGCCGACCGCTGCGGATGGACGTGGCAGCCGGACGTGCCGGACGCTCAGCCGGGCGACCTGCTGGTGAACGTCACGCCCATCGGCATGGCGGGCGGCCCGGAGGAGCACGCGCTGGCCTTCACGCCGCAGCACGTCGCGGCGGCCGCCACGGTGTTCGACGTGGTGGCCCTGCCCAGCGAGACGCCCCTGATCGCGGAGGCGCGGCGGCAGGGCAAGGCGGTGGTGACCGGCCTGGAGGTCGTCGCCCTGCAGGCGCTGGAGCAGTTCGTGCTGTACACCGGCGTGCGCCCCACCGGCGAGCAGGTGGCGGCGGCGGTGGCGTTCGCGCGCGGTTGAGCTGCCAGGGTGTATAACGTCAACTGACCCACAATTCACCCCTGGAGGTTCAGTATGGCGTCGAAATTCGTCCTGAAGGCATCCGGTGACCAGTTCATGTTCAACCTGCACGCGGGCAACGGTCAGGTCGTCCTGACCAGTGAGCGCTACACCAGCAAGGCCGGCGCGACGGGCGGCATCGCCTCGGTCAAGCAGAACGCTGCCAGCGACACCCGCTACGACATGAGCGAAGACGGCCTGCGCTTCAGCCTGAAGGCCGCCAACGGGCAGGTCATCGGCACCAGCGAGACGTACTCCAGCGCCGCCGCCGCGCGTGACGGCACCCAGGCGGTCAAGCGCGCCGCCGCCGAGGCGCTGGTCGACGACCAGACCTGATTCTCCTGCTCGCGCGCCCCGCTACACTCCGGGCATGGCTGCTCCCCACCATCACGGTTCCGTGCGCGTCTGGTCGCTGTCTACCGGTCCCCTTCAGGAAAATGCGGTGCTGATCGCCGGCGCGGACGGCCAGGGCTTCCTGATCGATCCCGGGGACGATGCCGAGCGCGTCCTGGCACTGGTGCAGGAGGCCGGCGTGACCGTGCGCGGCGTCCTGCTCACGCACGCGCACTTCGACCACATCGGCGCGGTGCAGGCGGTGAGGGAAGCGCTGGGCGTGCCGGTGTGGCTGCACCCGGCGGACCTGCCGCTGTACCGGAACGGGGCCACGTCGGCCGCGCGCTGGAACCTGCCCTTCGTGCAGCCGGACGACCCGGAACACGAGATCGCGCAGGATCAGGTCTTCACGGCCGGCGACCTGAGCGTGCGCGCGCGCGACCTGCCCGGCCACGCGCCTGGCCACGTGGTCTTTGTCGGGGACGGCTTCGTGCTGGCCGGCGACACGCTGTTCCAGGGCAGCATCGGGCGCACGGATCTGCCCGGCGGGAACCATCCGCAGCTGATCGACGGCCTGCGGCGCGAGTTGCTGACCCTGCCCGACGACACGGCCGTGTATCCCGGCCACGGCGCCCCCACCACGGTCGGCGCCGAGCGCCGCGGCAATCCCTACCTGCGCTGAGGGGGGCGGCGCTTCACGCAGGGGTGACGCGACAGGCGCTACGCTGGGAGCATGCGACGCGGCATGCAGCGGGAGTGGCGGGACTGATGCCGGGCACGGGCGGCGGAGTCGGGGCCGTGCTGCCGGGCGGCCTGACGGAGGTCAGTTACAGCACCAACAGCGCCAACGCCCTGATCCACCTGTACCGCGCGGAGGTCGGCAAGATGACCTCCTACCGGCAGCGGCTGGACATGACCACCAACTGGTCCGTCGTGACCACCGCCGGCCTGGCGAGTTTCGCGCTGGGTGACGTGAACAACTCGCACGCCACGTTCCTGTTCGCGATGTTCATGAATTTCTTCTTCCTGCGCCTGGAAGCCCGGCGCTTCCGCTCGTACGAGATCGCGCACCACCGCGTGCGGATCATGGAGCGCTTCTTCTACCCGGCGATGCTGGGCGAGAACGTCGATCCCGGGTGGCACCAGCTGCTGCTGGCGGAACTGGCCCGCCCGCGCAGCCCCATGAGCCGCAGCGACGCGATGGGCTGGCGCCTGAGCCGCAACTACCTGTGGATCTACGCGGCAGTGCTGCTCGCGTGGCTCGCCAAACTCGACCTCGACCAGCCCAAGGGCTGGGTGCTGGAGTTCCCGGACGCGCTGTCGCTGGCCGACATCGGCAGCTTCCCCGGCTGGCTGGTCTTTCTGGCGGTGGCGGTGTTCTACGCGTACCTGATCGGTCTGGCGTACCGCGCCGCGCGCACCTACCCGCTGGAAGAGGGCTGAGGGCCGGCGGTGGCGGCGCGCACCCGCGCTTCCCGCCACAGCTGCGTGCCCAGCAGCAGCGCCGCCTGGAGCGGCAGGGAGCGCGTATACAGCTGCGGCCGGCCGGTCAGCACCGCCAGCCCCAGCGCCAGGAACTGCGTACTGAGGCCCAGGTTCGCGGTGACGGTGGCGGCGGCCAGCGGCGTGTACGCCTGACGCTGCCGTGCGCTGGGCGCGCCGCCGGCCACACGCCGCAGCCGCGCCGCGAAGACGCGGCCCAGCACCCGCTCCTGCGGCACGAAGTACGCGGCGTACACCGCCCGCAGCGCCGCCAGCACGCGCGGGTCGTCTCCGGCCTGGGCGGGCGGGTCGCGGAAGACCTCGCCGCGCGCCTCGCGGTGCTCGCGCTCCCACAGGTAATCGACGGTCAGGATGACGCTCTGCAGCACGGTCAGCGCCAGCCCGGCCGGCACGCCCTCGATCGCCACGTTCAGCGCGGCGTTCACCACGAGGTCCATCTCGGTGTCGAGGTAGCGGCCGGTCTCTGTGGTGCGGCCGGTCGCGCGGGCCAGCTGACCGTCCAGACCGTCGAGCACCGTCTTGAGTTGCAGCAGCAGGGCCGGCGCCAGCCGCTCGCCCCGGCGGATGCGGGCGGCGGCGTCCAGGCCGATGACCGTGTGCAGCAGCACCACGTGCGCCGGGTTCACGTTGGCGCGGGCCAGCGGCGGCACCAGCGTCTGCGCCAGCGGCCGGAACACCCGCTCGCTGGCCCACTCGTCCGCCGGGCGTTTCTTGCGCGAGCGTTCCAGCCCGGAGGCTATCGGCGCCCCCCGTACTTGGGCGGGCCCTTACGGACGCCCGCGTAGCGGTTGCGTTCCCGGCGGCGCTGCGCGCTGGTGCCCGCGGCCGGAGTGGTCTTGCCGGCCGGGGCCGCGCCGCGCGTGCGGGGTATGGTGTCCAGCGTCATGTAGCGCGCCAGGGGCACGTACAGGATCAGGATGAAGATCAGGCTGCCCCACCACGTATTCAGGTAGGGCCTCAGTGGCGTGAGGCTCAGCAGCGAGCTGAGCAGCGTCGCCACCACCGCGAACAGCACGACGCGCGCGACCAGTTTCAGCAGCTTGGTGCGCGTCAGGCCCGGCGCGGGGTCCGGGGTGATCAGCCAGCGCCAGAGGTTCATGCGCCCTCCCCGGCGGGCTGGCCCTGCCCCAGCGTGACGCGGTCTCGGAATGCCTCCAGCTCCGGGAACTCGGTCTGCCCGGCCTCAACGGTCATGCTGAGGGTGGGCTTGTGCATGCGCTGCGCGACGCGGTGCAGGGCCGCCCCCGCCGCGCCGTCCCGCGCGGGCGCGGCCAGGAGCAGGCCGCGCACGGCGCTCTTGCCCGACAGCAGCGACGCCGCGCCGAACAGCTCGCGCTCGCCGTCTGCGGCCTTCTCTGCATTCTCCATGCGCTCGGCGCGTTTGAGCACGTCGGCCAGCGGCAGGTCGTGGCTGAACACCGGGTGCAGGCCCAGCGCCTCCAGCGCGGGCCGCAGGCCGCCGGCCAGCACGGGTTCGGCCAGCAGGGCGCGCGGGCCGATCACGGCGACCGTCACGCGCGACGCGCGGGTGAGCATCGGCATGTCGGCGCGCGGGCCGCCCGCCAGGAGCCGGCTGCGGTCCAGGGCGCGGCGCACCGTGCCGCCATTCTGCGTCAGGCGCAGCCCGACCTCGGCGGCGGCGCTCTCCAGCTCCGGGCCGCCGTCCGGCACGTCAATCAGGGTGGGCAGGCCGCTGATCCGGCGGGGCAGCAACTCCGTGAACGCCTCGCCCCACGCGTCCGCGTTCACGGCCGGCAGGCGCGGCACCAGCACGGCGTCCACGCGGCCCAGCGCCAGGATGCGGCCCAGCGCGAGCTGCACCCCCAGCGCCTCGCCCGGCAGGCTCTCGCGGCCGATCTCCAGCGCTTCCCCGTCGGCGAGCACCGGCGCGGCGACCTCCACCCCCAGTTCCTTGAGCAGCGCCGCCCAGTACGCGCTGGAGCGCGCGGCATGCGATTCGAGCAGTCCGACCTTCATCCCGTGTAGTGTAGCCCGGCCCCGCCCCCGCGCACCCTCAGCCGCTGCCGTCGTCGGCGTCCACGGTGCCGGCCGCCTTCGCGCGGGTGGCCTGTTCGGCCTGCATGACGTCGCGCTCGTCGATGTGCCGCTGCTCGTGCTCGTTCTCGAACAGGTCGCGCCGGGCGCGCAGCTTGGACTCCGGCTGCTGCAGGTCGCCGCCCGCACCGCGGTGCACCCGCTGGAAGAACACGAGCGCGCCGCCTGCCAGCGCCAGCGCGCCGGCGAACTGCAGCGTGTCCAGCGGCTTTTCCCAGCGCACGAAGTGCTCCAGGAAGGTCACGCCCAGGATCACGATGATCACCGACACGACCTTCTGCTCCAGGTCCGCCAGGCTCTCGACGCCCAGCGCCGAGGTGAGGTTCAGCGGCGTGATGAACAGCGAGTACAGCCCCACGCCGATCAGGTAGAACACCACGGCCTTGAGCATGGTGCTCACGACCTCTAGGAACTCCACGGCGAGGTCGCCCCGCTGCGCCGAGAGGCCCTCGCGGTAGATGTCGCGCCACGAGTTCCACACGGCGTCCAGCGCCAGCAGCGTGCCCTGCAGGAAGAGGCTGAACGACACCAGCAGCACCGCCACCACCGCGATCAGCACGACGAAGCGCGTGCGGCCGATGACCTCGCTGAACCACTCGCGCTTGCCGGAGCCGCCGGTCGGGGGAGAGGACATGCGCCCATCATGCCGGGGAGCGCGGCGCGGGCGTCTTCACGCAGGGTTAGCGTCGCCCTATGCTCACTCCGTGCTGCCCGACACGCTGATCCTGCCCGAGGCGCTGCGCCGCGTGCTGCCCGCCGCCCGCTGGGAGCGCGTCACGCTGGGCCAGAGCGGCGCGGGCGTGTGGCGCAGCACCAAGTACGTGGTGAAGGTGCAGGCGCGCGGCGCCCACCCCGTCGCCACCCTGCAGCAGGAACGCGAGCGCCTGCGCTGGCTGGCGGGCCGCGTGCCCGCGCCGCAGGTCGTGGGCTTCGAGGTCACGCCGGAGCACGAGTACCTCGCCATGACCCGGCTGCCCGGCATTCCCCTGAGCGACCCGGACGCCACGCTGCACCCCGAGCGGGTGGTGGACCTGCTGGCCCGCGCGCTGCGCGAACTGCACGCCCTGCCCATCCGCGAGTGCCCGTTCCGCATGACCCTGGACGTGACCCTGCGTCTGGGCCGCGAACACGTCGAGGCCGGCGTGGTGGACGAATCGGACTTCGACGAGGAGCGCCTGGGCCGGACGGCGACCAGCGTCTTCAACGAACTGGTGCGCACCCGGCCCGCCGCCGAGGATCTGGTCGTCACGCACGGCGACGCGTGCCTGCCCAACTTCATCCTGAACGGCGGCCTGATCGAGGGCGTGATCGACGTGGGCCGCGCCGGCATCGCGGACCGTCACGCGGACCTCGCCCTGGCGTGGCACAGCGCGCGGTTCAACCTGGGCGCGGAGTGGGGCGAGCGCCTGCTCGACGCGTACGGCCGGGGCGCCGTGGACATGGACAAGATCGCGTACTACTGCGTGCTGGACGAGCTGTTCTGACCCTGCGGGGGCCGCGGACGACCGGACGCGGCTTCACTGCTCGGGGTCTGGTCGGGGTGGTGCGTGGCTGCACGCAGCATCCGTCCAGCCCGCTCCTGGGTGCTCCTTACGGTCTTTTCCCGGCCGTGCTCTAGCATCGCGGGCGTGCACTTCCTGGCCCGAGTCGTGACCCGCCATCCCTGGGCGACGCTGCTGGTGTGGGCGCTCGCCGCGCTGCTCAGCATTCCCTTCGCCGCCCGCGCGCCCGGCGCCCTGAGCGCCGGCCCCAGCACCCTGACCGACACCGAGAGCGCCCGCGTGACCCGGATTCTCAAGGACGAGTTCGGGGAGGCCGACACGAACACGGTGCTGCTGCTGACGCGCAGTTCGCCCTCCCTGAACACCCCGCAGGGTCAGGCCGCCTACGACGCCTTCGTGAGCGGCCTGGAGAAGGTGCCGGGCGTGACGCGCGTGGTGAGCGCCCAGGCCGGCGGAGCGCTCTCGACCCGCACGGCGGACGGCACGCAGGCCCTCACGCTGGCGCAGATTCCGCTGCTGGAGGGCGCGACCGAGACCCTGAGCCGCGTGCGCGCGTACGTGAAGACCGCAGATAGCGCCGCGCTGGACATCCGCGTGACCGGCGGGCAGGCCATCGCGGACGATTTCACGCAGTACGCCGAGTCCGACACCAAACGCAGCGAGTTCGCCGCGCTGCCGCTGATCGCGCTGCTGCTCGTGGTGGTGTTCGGCGCGCTGGTCGCCACCGGCCTGCCGCTGGTCGTGGGCGTGCTGAGCATCACGGTCGCCATGGCGGGCCTGTACGGCCTGACCCGCGTGACCGAGGTCAGCACCTTTGCCCAGAGCGTGATCACCATGCTCGGCCTGGGCGCGGGCATCGACTACGCGCTGCTGATGGTCAACCGCTTCCGCGAGGAGCTGAAGACGGGCGTCGGCGTCGCCGACCGAGCAGAGCGAGTCTCCGACAGCAGGCGTGGCCGGAGCGCAGACGATGACGGTGGTGTCCCGTCATCGTCGGAGCGGAGCGCCGCGCCCACGACCGCTGCGGCCAGAGCGGACAGCGCGGCCGCCGCGTCCCGCACGGTACTCACGGCCGGGCGCAGCGTGCTGTTCAGCGGCTCGACCGTCGCCATCGCCATGGCCGGATTGATCGTGCCGCCGGTGGACGTGATCCGCTCGCTGGGCATCGGCGGGGTGCTGGCCGTGCTGCTGACCGTGCTGGCGAGCGTCACGGCCCTGCCGGCGCTGTTCACGGTGCTGGGCGAGCGCGTGAATTCTCCGCGCGTGTTGAAGATCGGCTGGGCACAGGGCGGCGGGGCCAGCGAGGGCTGGACGGCCTTCGCGCGCCGCGTCACGGCCCGCCCGTGGCTGGGGCTGATCGGCGGCGCGGCCACGCTGCTGCTGCTCGCCATTCCGGCGTTCGGCATGCGCACCGGCTACGCGGGCGCCTGGGGCCTGACACCCGGTCTGGAGAGCCGTGACGCCCTGGCCGACGTGCGGACGCTCGGCGCCGGCGGCCTGCTGAGCCAGTTCGAGGTGATCCTCGACCTCCATGGGCAGCGGTATACGCCGTCGCAGCGTGCCACCTTCCAGACGACCGTGGGTGACCTGCGGGCCCTGCCCGGCGTGAAGGGCGTCCTGAGCCCCTTCGTGACGCGCGAGGACCTCGCGGGCGCCGGCGGCAGCAGCTCGGACGGGATCGCCGCCCTGAGCACCCTGACGCGGCGCTCCTTCAGCGCCGACCGCACGTACCTGCGCGTCACCGTCGTGCCCGACGACACCCTGAAGGCCGAGCAGATCCCGGCCTTCGAGGAGCGGCTGCGCGGTGTGCTGGACGCCAGCGGGTACCGGTATCTGCTGGGCGGCGCGCCCATCGGCGGGCAGGAGTGGAGCCGCGCCATCACCGGCACCCTGCCCACCGTGATCGCGGCCGTGTTCATCGGCACCTTCCTGCTGCTGATGGTCGCGTTCCGCTCGCTGCTGATCCCGCTCAAGAGCATCCTGATGAACGCCCTGACTGTCGGAGCGGCGGTGGGCGTGGTCACGCTGGTCGTGCAGGACGGTTTCCTGGCCCGCGTCCTGGGCTTTCCGCAGGACGTCGGCGTGCTGGACGCCACGCTGCCGGTGCTGCTGTTCGCGGTGATGTTCGGCCTGAGCATGGACTACGAGATCTTCCTGCTCTCACGCGTGCAGGAGGAGTACCTCAAGCGGCGCGACAACGACGAGGCGATCGTGCAGGCGGTCGGGCACACCGCGCGGATCATCACGTCGGCGGCGGTGATCATGTTCATCGTCTTCGCCGCGTTCATCTTCGGGCGGGTGGTCGCCAGCATGAGCATCGGCCTGGGCCTCGCCGTGGCCGTGATCCTCGACGCCACGCTGGTGCGCCTGATCCTGGTGCCCAGCTTCCTGAAACTTGCGGGCAAGTGGAACTGGTGGCTGCCCGCGTGGATGGACCGCCGGCTGCCGCATGTGCAGCTGGAGCACTGAGAGGCTGGTTCTAGGAGCGCTTCGCCGTTCCCTGCTCGCGCCGGCGCCGGACGAACCACACGATGAGGGCCACGGCCGCCACGCCCACGATGATCTGGCTGGCCGGGCCGATGTACTCCTCGACCCGGTCGTAGTTCTCGCCCAGCGCGTAGCCGGCGCCCGCCAGGGCCGAGGCCCACAGCCCCGAGCCGATGGCGGAGTACAGCAGGAATGTCGGGAGCGGCATGTCCGACATGCCCGCCGGGAGGCTCAGCAGACTGCGGATGCCCGGCACCATCCGGCCGAACAGCACCGCCTTGGGGCCGTGCCGGTCGAACCACTCGTCGGCGCGCCGGACGTCCTTGCCGCTGATGGTGAGCCACTTGCCGTGCTTGTCGGCCCACGCGACCAGCCGCTCCTCGCTGAACACGCGGCCGACGTAGTACAGCGGCAGCGTGCCCAGGACGCTGCCCAGTGTGCCCATCACGATCACCAGCACCAGGCTGAGTTCCCCGCGCGACGCCGCGAAGCCCGCCGACGGCATGATCAGCTCGCTCGGAATGGGCGGGAAGAGGTTCTCCAGCACCATCAGCAGCAGAATGCCCGCGTAACCCAGGCTGTCCATGAGGCCCTGCACCCACTCGACCATGTGTCCAGGCT
The DNA here is from genome assembly GCF_014201805.1 of Deinococcus metalli. NCBI lineage: Bacteria > Thermotogati > Deinococcota > Deinococci > Deinococcales > Deinococcaceae > Deinococcus > Deinococcus metalli. Next base: position 13,991 of record NZ_JACHFK010000008.1, read on the forward strand.
ACCGGGCCAGCCCGGGCGGGACGTCCTGCGGACGTTCACGTGGCCTTCTGACGGCGCAGGCCCACTCTAGACTGCCGGCATGACGTTTTCCCCGCGCGCCGTGATCTTCGACTTCGACGGCACCATCCTGGACACCGAGAGCCGGGAATTCCTGCACTGGCAACAGCTGTACCGCGAGCACGGCCGCGAACTCGCCCTGAGCGAGTGGCAGCGCGGTATCGGCACATGGGGCGCCTTCGATCCGTGGGCGGGGCTGCCCGAGGCCGTGCAGGCCGACCGCGAGGCCGTGCACGCCCGCCTGCGCGACACGCTGCACGCGGACATTGCCGCGCAGGACGTGCGGCCCGGCGTGCGCGCCGTGCTGGAGGACGTGAAGGCGCGCGGGCTGGCGCTGGGCCTGGCGACCAGTTCTGACCGCGCGTGGGTGACCCGCTGGCTGTCGCAGCACGCGCTGCTGGACCTGTTCGGCGCGCTGGCGACCCGCGACGACGTGCGCCGCGTGAAACCCGACCCGGAACTGTACGTGCTGGCCGCCGAGCGTCTGGGCGTACCGGCCGCCGAGTGCGTCGCCGTGGAGGACTCGTTCAACGGCGCGACCGCCGCCGTCGCGGCCGGGATGCGGGTGGTCGTGGTGCCGAACGACGTGACGCGCACCCAGCCCTTCCCGCCCGAGTGGGCGCGCCTGGACGACGGCTATGTGGACGGCCTGGACGGCCTGCTGCGCGCCGCGCACGCGGACTGACGCGCGGCGGCGTTCTGCGGCGCTGGACAGCCGGGAGCCCGGATGTGGCATCATGCGAAACGTTCACAATCTCGGTTCCCTGGAGGCACACACCATGACCACCTACCGTCAACTGGGCCGCAGCGGCCTGCACCTGTTCCCGCTGGGTCTGGGCACCATGCAGTTCGGCTGGTCCGCCGACGAGGCCGCGTCGCAGAGTATCCTCGACCACTACGTCGGCGCGGGCGGCAACTTCATCGACACCGCCGACATCTACACCATGTGGACGGCCGGCAACCCCGGCGGCATCTCCGAGGAGATCATCGGCCGCTGGATGAAGGACCGCGGGAACCGTGACGACCTCGTGATCGCCACCAAGGTGCGCGGCGCGATGGGCGAGTTCGGCAAGGAAGGCCGCTCGACCATCAAGCAGCGTGAGGGCCTGTCGCGCCGCTGGATCCTGAAGGCCTGCGAGGACAGCCTGCGCCGGCTCCAGACCGACCACATCGACCTGTATCAGGTGCACTGGATCGATGCACTGGTGCCCATCGAGGAAACGCTGTCGGCCCTGACGGACCTGGTGCGCCGCGGCTACGTGCGCTACCTGGGGTGCAGCAACTACAGCGCGTGGCGGCTCATGCAGGCCCTGTGGGTCAGCGACACGCGGCACCTGGAGCGCTTCGTGAGCATCCAGCCGGAGTACTCGCTGCTGTCGCCCACCCGCGCGAACTTCGAGCGCGAACTCCAGCGGGTGTGCGTGGAGTACGGTCTGGGCGTGGTGCCGTGGAGCCCGCTGGGCGGCGGCCTGCTGACCGGCAAGTACCGCCGCGGCCAGCCGCTGCCGGACTCGGTGCGGGCGGGCGAGGCCGGCCACCGTCTGACCGAGCAGAACGACGCCATCATCGGCACGCTGGAGACGGTGGCCGCGCGCCACGGGGCCAAGCCCGCGCAGGTGGCGCTGGCGTGGCTGCTCCAGACGCCCGCCATGACCGCGCCCATCATCGGCGCGAACTCGGTGGCGCAGCTCGACGACCTGCTCGGCACCCTGACCCTGACGCTGACCCCGGAGGACGTGGCCGAGATCAACACTGCCAGCGACTGGGAGCGCGCCCGCACCGAACGCGAGAACTGAGGGCAGAGCGCGTGTCGGGGACTGGCCGGGGACGACCCGGCCGGTTCTCTTTGCTGCGTGTCAAGACTGAGAAGGTGCTCCGGACGGAACGGACCAGCCGGGCCGGTAGAATGCGGACCTGTCCTTCCGCCCACCCTGCCCGGCCCGAGGTCTTCCATGTTCAGCCTGTTCCGTAAGAAAGCCCCCGCCAATCCGTACGTGAAGCAGGACGACCAGCAGACCTTCCGCGTGCGGGTGCGGACCCGCCCGCACGGCGACGTGGTCGAGTTCCGCTTCACGAAGAGTGCGCACATCGGCATCGACGACGACGGCAACCACATCTTCCGCAAGCCGGTGGTGTCGCCCCGGCACTTCGACAAGGGCGAACTGACCGTGCACTTCGACCGCAACTACACCGTGACCGGGACGGACGGCGAGAACGTGGACTTCATCCCCGTGGCCGAGTGGGAGGACTGAGGAGGCTCAGTCCAGGGCGTTCAGTTCAGTCCGACCTCGTGGAAGGTCTCGGTCGTGATGCGTTCCGGGAACTTGCGGATGAAGTCCACGGTGCTCAGCGCCTGCGAGCGGTGGCACGCGATGGCCTGCAACTTGCGCGTGATGTACGGCGTGACGTCGTGGCGCGTGTTGGGCCGCAGCCACAGCGCGCGCAGCTCCTCGTTCTCGGGCGGGGTGTCGCTGGCGTAGTACCACAGCCGGGGCCGCTCGCCCTCTGGCAGGCGGTCCCACGCGGCCTTCGCCAGCCGGTGGGTGGTCACGTGGTCCGGGTGGCCGTTGCTGCCGTTGGGCGGAAAGGTCAGCAGGATCTCCGGGCGGTACGTGCTCAGGGCGCGCCACGCCACGTCGACCAGCGTCTCGAACGGCTGATCCCTGAGGGACTTGTCCGGGAAGTGGTGGTGCTCGAACACGCTGCCCGCGTGGACGGCCTCTGGCCGGGTCAGGCCGATCACGTCCAGCGCGGCGCCCAGTTCCACCTCGCGCAGCCGCGCCAGCTCCTCGGGCGTGTCGCACAGGCCCAGCGTCCGGCCCGCCTCGCCGCGCGTGAGGGTCACCAGCCCGCAGGCGTCCCCGGCCTCCAGATGGCGCATCAGGGTGCCGGACGCGCCGTAGACCTCGTCGTCGGGATGCGGCACGATCAGCAGCAGCTTCAGGCGCGTGTCGGTCATGTCCCGGAGGATAGTGCGCCCGGCGCAGGGAGCGCCCTGTGCTAAGCCCACTGGCCGATGCGTCCCCGCGCCGGCCGGGTCACCATGACGCCATGAGTGCTCCCACGCCGCCCGCGACCTTCGTGCTCCGCGACCCCCGAGTGCCGGACGACTACGGGCCGATGGCCGCCGTTCTGCGGGTGTGCCAGCCGGACTGGCCGGTCACGCCCGAGGACCTGGAGCGCGAGGACCGCACGCGTGACCCGGCGCTGTACCAGACGCGCGTGGTGGCGGAGCAGGACGGCCGGATCGTCGGGGTGGGCGGCGCCGGGCACGACGACCGCTCCTTCGAGGAGTGGCGCTACTGGGGCGGGGTGAACGTGCACCCGGACGCGCGCGGCCAGGGCATCGGCTCGGCGCTGTATGACGAGCTGCTGCGGCGCCTCACGGCGCGCGGCGCGCGGGAACTGCGGACCGGCAGCAGCGACCGCCCACACGACGCGCCGGGCCGCGCCTTCCTGGAAAGGCGGGGCTTCGCGCCCGCGTGGGAGCGCTACGAATCGCGGATCGACACCCGCACGCTGGACCTCGCGTCCCTGGACGGCGTGCTGGCGCAGGTGGAGGCGCAGGGCGTGCAGCTGCGCTCGCTGACGGACCTGGCCGGCGACCCGGAGCGTGACCGCAAACTGTGGGAACTCGACTGGCTGCTGTTTCAGGACATCCCGATGGGCACCGTGTTCACGAAAAAGGCCATGGAGCAGTGGGTGACGGAGGAACTGGGCGACCCGCACCTCGCGCCGGAGCTGTCCTTCGTGGCCGTGCGCCCGGGTGCGGACGATCCGCTGACGGGCGACTACGTGGGCTACTCCACGCTGGGGCGTAGCGAGCCCGGCCAGTACTACATCGGCATGACCGGCGTGCTGCGCTCCGGGCGCGGCCGGGGGATCGCCAAGGCGCTGAAGGTCGCGGCCATGCGCGCCCTGCAGGCGCAGGGGGGCGGGGTCATCAAGACCTTCAACGACCCGCCGAACACGGCCATGCTGGGCATGAACGCGGCCCTGGGTTTCGTGCGCACCGCCACCCGCTACCGCTACGAGAAGCGCCTGGACGGTGACTCCGCGTGACTGCCGGGGTGATCCGCGAGGCGACGGACGCCGACATCCCGGCCCTGGTAGAGATCATGAACGAGGTCAATCCTGCGCGTCCGTGGACGCCGCAGACACTCGAGCACGAGACCCACTTCCTCCGGACCCACCCGCTGGGCCTGCACCTGGCGCAGTGGATCGTGGAGGACGCCGGGCAGCCGGTCGCCACGGCCGCCGCCCTGCAGTTCGCCGGGATGTACCACCCGGACCGCTACCACGCGGAGGTGATGGTGCGGCCCGCCGCGGAGCGCCGCGGCATCGGCACGGCGCTCGCGGCCACGCTGGACGCCCACCTGCGGGCGCGCGGAGCCCGCGAGGTGCTGGCCGGCGCGTACGAGGACCAGCCGCACGCGCTGGCGTTCCTGACCACGCGCGGCTTCACCGAGGCCATGCGCGTGTGGGACAACGTCCTCGACCTGCAGGGCTTCGATCCGGCCGCATGGACCGGGCAGGGCGCGCTGCCCGCCGGGGTGCGCGTGCTCTCGTACGCGCAGCTGGAGGCGGAACTCGGGCCGGACGCCGCGCTGCGCGCCTATTACGACGGCTTCCACGAGGCCCGCGCGGACGTGCCCCGCACCGGTGACGCGACCGAGCTGACCCTGGACGACTTCCGCCAGCGCTTCGACAACCCCGCGATGTTCCCGGAGGGCATGCTGCTGGCCGTCACGGACGCCGGTGAGGTCGTGGCGGTCTCGGAGCTGTGGCGCTGGACCAGCGATCCCCGGCGGCTGGACACCGGCCTGACCGGCACGCGCCGCGCGTGGCGCCGCCGGGGCCTGGCGCTGGCGCTGAAACTCGCGGCGATCCGTGTGGCCCTCGCGCACGGCGCCGCCGAGATCTGGACCGGTAACGCCACCACCAACGCGCCCATGCTCGCCATCAACGAGCGCCTGGGCTTCCGGCCGCGCCCGGCCTTCATCGAGATGAAGTGGGGGGGCGTGTGACGCTGGACGTCCGCCCGGTACAGGAGCACGAGTGGGACGCCGCTGCCCGCGCGTACTCGGCCGCGCACCCGCACGAACCGCTGAGCGGCGCGGACCTGCACAAACGCCAGCGCGAGCAGGAGGACTGGGGCTACGGCGCCGCGACCCTGGCCGCCGCAGCCGGCCCCGAGATCGTGGGCGTGGGCGCGTACTTCCAGAATCCCGGGTCGTACCACCCGCGCCGCTACACTCTTGACCTTGGTGTGCTCCCCGAGCGGCAGGGGCAGGGGGCGGGCGCCGCGCTGTGGGCCGCCGTCGAGGCCGCCCTGCGCGCCCGAGACGCCGAGTCCGTCCGCGTGCTGGCGCGCGAGGACCATCCGGTGGCGCCGGGTTTCCTGGCGCGGCGCGGCTTCGTGGGCGACAAGCGCTACTTCACCAGCGCGCTGGACGTGGCGGCCTTCGACCCGGCGCCCTTCGCGGGCACCCTGGCGGCCGTGACGGCACAGGGCGTGGAGATCCGCAGCCTGAGCGAATTGCGCGCCGCCGGTACGCCGGACCTGGACGCGCGCCTGCACGCCCTGATGAGCGACGTGCGCACGGACGTGCCGCGCAGCGAACCCGCCACGCCGCTGTCCTTCCAGGTGTTCACGGAGGCGGTGCTGGGCGATCCGGGCCTGCTGCCGGACGCCTACCTGGTCGCGGTGTACGGCGAGGACTTCATCGGGCAGACGGCGCTGTTCGCGTCGGAGGTCAGCGACCTGCTGTTCACCGGGCTGACCGGCGTGAGCGCCGCGTGGCGCGGCCGGGGCGTGGCGACCGCGCTGAAGGTCGCGGCCGCCCGGGTGGCCCGGGACCGCGGCGCGCCCACCATCCGCACCGACAACGCCAGCGACAACGCGCCCATGCTGGCGGTCAATGGGAAGCTGGGTTTCGTTCGCGATCCGGCCAGCGTGTCGTACCTCAAGGTCTTCTGACATGCTGCTCAGCGTCGACTGGGACGCGTTCTCGGGGACCCGGGAACTCGTGTTCGACGCGCCCATCTGGGGTACCCGCGACCGCCCCCACGACCGCACCGACGCGTGGTGGACACGGGTGCTCCGGCGCGGCGGCACGTCCTGGGCCGCGCTGGAAGGCGATTACCCCCTGTACCCCGGCTGGGAGGCGCTCGGCCGCTACGCCGGGGTGCCGGCGTTCGTGGCCCTGAGCCACGCCGACGCGTGGGCGTGGCTGGAACGCTACCCCGGTCAGGACGTCCTGAACGTCGATTCGCACCACGACCTGGCGAGTTTCAGCGGCGATCCGCGGCGCGTGCGGCCCGGCAACTGGGCGGGCCTGGGACTGCACGCGGGCCTGATCCGCCACTACACCTGCGTGTACCCGGCGTGGCACGCGCACCTGCCCGTCGCGGAGGGCTTCGACCTGGCGCGCACCCGCGCGGAAGTGGGGCCGCTGCTCGCGCCGGACGTGCTGGAGCGCGCCGCCCTGCGCCGGCAGCTGCATCCAGACGCGGGCTGGCCGGACGCGGCGCAGGTCACGTCCGTGCTGCTGGTGCAGTCGCCGGCGTGGACGAGTCCCGCGCACGACGACACCTTCACGGATGTGGTGCGGGGGGTGGGAGCCACCCCGATCTCTGAACCCCTCGAACGTCACGTGCCGTATACCGTGGGTCATGCCACGTCTTACAATCGGAGCTGACCAGCCCACCGATTCCGCCCAGGAGACCCCGACGTGACCAGCACCAGCGACACCCACTCGACCCCCGTCGCCTTCCAGGTGGGTGTCTTCGCGCTCGTCCAGCACCAGGGCTCGTACCTGATCGTGCGCCACCACCAGCCCCTGCTGCCCGGCGGCACCCAGAGCCTGCCGGGCCTGATCCTGGACGTGCCGGCCGGGAACAACATCATCGAGCTGCACCTGCGCCGCGCGCTGCTGTCACAGGTGGGCCTCGCGGTCAGCGACCTGCGGCTGGTCGGCTCGCACGCCGGCCGGGGCGTGCAGAGCGGCCGGGGCGACGCCCGACTGAACCTGATCTTCGGCACGCAGTACTGCTCGGGCATCCTCAATCCCCAGCCGGACGTGCTCTCGGGCGCCGAGTGGCTGCCCAGCCACGAGTTCGGGGAATACAGCGGCGCGCCGGAGTGGCTGCAGGGCGCCATCCGCGAGTTCGAGACCGTGACCGTGCCGCCCACCGCCCGCACCCCCGGCATGCCCCTCCCGTCGTTCTTCCGCCGCCGCCAGGGCTGACGGCCGCGCCCGGCCCGGTGCCGCGGGCGGGCGTCTGGTACTCTCCTCCGGGCCCCGCGACCCCTGCGCTCGCCCCGGCCCGGAGGACTCCATGACCACCCTGCCCGCCCGGGGGCGCCCGGCCCCGCTGCCCCTCGTCCTGATCGGCCTGTACGCGCTGAGCATCCTGCTCGCCAACATCCTGCTCAACAAGTTCATTCCGCTGCCGGTGTACGGCCTGCTGAGCGTTGGCACGGTGTTCTTCGCGGCGGTGTTCACGCTGCGCGACCGCATTCACCGCGCGGGCGGCCTGCGGGCGGTGTACATCGCCATCGCTGCGGCCCTGATCGTGAATACGGTCGCCACCGTCCTGACCGGCACGCCGTGGCGCTTCATCGGCGCGAGCTTCCTGGCGATCCTGGTCGGGGAACTCGCGGACACGGCCGTGTACCAGCGGCTGACCCGGCGCTCGTGGTGGACGCGGGTGCTCGCCAGCAACGCCGTGAGCGTCCCGCTGGACAGCGTGCTGTTCAACCTGCTGGCCTTCGGCGGCGACATGCCCGGCAGCCAGATCGCGCAGATCATCTACGCGGACATCGTGGCGAAGTACGTGATCGCCGCACTGTTTGCCCTGCGGGTGCGGCACGTGACGCGCCGCGCCGCGTAGCCGGGACGCGCCCGCGCTACCAGCCCTCGATCTGCCGCCCCGCCTCGAAGGCCGCGACGCCCGCCGCCACCGACAGGTTCAGGCTGCGGCCCCCGCCCGGCTGCGGGAGTTTCAGGGCCGGCAGGGCGCCGCGCAGCCACTCTGGCAGGCCGCGCGACTCGGGGCCGAACAGCAGGTAATCGCCGCGCGCAAAGCCCGCCCGCGTGTGCAGCACGGTCGCGTGCGTGCTGAAGGCCCACACCCGCGCGCCCGGCCCCAGCGTGCCCTGGAAGGCCGTCCAGTTGGCGTGCTCGTGCAGCGTGACGCCCTGCAGGTAGTCCATCACGGCGCGCCGGAACTCGCGGTCGTGCAGGTGGAAGCCGAAGGGGCGGATCAGGTGCAGGTCCGCGCCCAGCACCGCGCAGGTGCGCGCCACGTTGCCCACGTTCCCGGCCTTCTCCGGCTCGAACAGCACCACGTGCAGCAGCGGCCCAGTCACGCGCCCACCCCGGTCAGGGCGCGCCAGTGCGCGGTGGACGCATACGCCCGGCGCGCGGGCACGGCCACCACGTCCAGTTCCGGGTAGCGCAGGGCCGTGAGCTGCCCGCCGAACACGCAGCCGGTGTCGAGGTTCACCGTGCGCCCCCGCCACTTCGGGGACAGCACCGACGTGTGCCCGGAGGCGACCAGCGCCGACCCGGTGTAGCGGCCCGCCCAGTCCAGCTCCGGCGGTACGCCCGGCGCGGTGCCCCACACGTTGAAACGCTCGCGGGTGGCCGGGTCGTCCGTGTCCAGTTCGCCCGCGTGCACGACCAGCAGGCGGCCACCGTCCAGCTCCAGCCGCGCGGGCAGCGCCGCCAGGAAGTGCCAGACGGCGTCCCGCTCGGCCGCGTCCACGGCCGAGAGCTGCGCCAGCGACACGTGCAGCGACCGCGTGGCCTCCACGCTGTCCCCGCCCAGCGCGCGGGCCAGGCGCTCGTCATGGTTGCCGCGCACGCTCAGCGCCGCGCCGCCCTGCACCGCCCGGCGGACCAGCCGCACGACCTCCACCACGTCCGGCCCGCGGTCGACCAGATCGCCCACGAACACCGCCCGGCGGCCCGGCGGCGGCACCAGCGCCCCGCCGTTCCACGCGTAGCCCAGCGCGTCCAGCAGGGCCACGAGTTCCGTGTGGCAGCCGTGCACGTCCCCGATCACGTCGAGGCCCGCCGGGCTCACTCTGCGGGCTCCACCCGGGCCAGCAGCGCGCTCACACGCACCTGCACGTGCGCCGGCGCGAGCCCCTCGGAGGTCTTGAAGCTCACGCCGACCTCGGCCTCCGGCAGGGCCAGCAGCGCCGCCACGCTGCGCGCAATGTCTGTCCGCAGCGGCCCCAGCTTGGGGCGGTCGAGCGTGACCACCAGCGCCACGTTCACCGGCGCGTAGCCCCGCTCGCGCACGAGTTCCAGGGCGCGCGCCACGATCACCCGCGAGTCCAGGCCGCGCCACTCGGCGGCGGTGTCCGGGAAGTACTGCCCGATGTCGCCCAGCGCCAGTCCCGCCAGCAGGGCGTCCGCGACCGCGTGCAGCACCGCGTCGCCGTCGCTGTGCGCCACCGCGCCGTGCGGCGCGTCTGGAACGGTCACGCCGCCCAGGACCAGGGACCGCCCCGCCTCCAGGCGGTGGGCGTCCTCGCCGTACCCGATGCGGTAGGGAAGGGGAGAAGTCATGCCGCGAGCATAGGGCACCCCCCGCGGCCGCACCCTGCGACCGGATGTTAACGCCTCACTAATGCCCCCCCTGTCACGCTGCGCGCAGATCAAGCGGCGCCGATTTCCAGCGGCCCGAGGGAGAACAAGACGTGACCCCCACCCCGCCCGACCCCCTCTTCGAGCACCTGCCCCACGCGGCCCTGCTGTGGTCAGGTCCCCCCGGCATCACGTCGGCGCCCCGGCGCAACGCCGCGTACGACCAGCGCCACCCCGCCGCAGCGCTGCCGGACACCGCGCGCACGTGGCCGGACGGCGTGCACGTGCGCCGCCTGCCCACCCACGGGGGCGACCTGCGCTTCTGCCGCGTGCACGTGGCGACCCTGCCCGGCGCGGCCCGTCTGGCCCTGATCGAGGACGTGCACGAGTACCACACCGACCCCCTGACCGGCCTGCTCGACCGGCGCGCGCTGCAGCACGACATCCTGTCCGAGACGCCCGGCAGCGTCGTGCTGCTCGGTATCGAGGGCCTCGGGGGGGTCAATCACACCCTCGGCCACGCCGCCGGGGACGACCTGCTGCGGGCGCTCGCCACGCTGCTGGCCGCGGCCGCCGACGCCGGGCGCGGTCAGGCCTACCGGCTGGGCGGCGACGTGTTCGTGCTGCACACGCCGCGGCCGGTGCCGGCGGAGCGGCTGGACCACCTCCAGGGCCGCTTCCAGCGGGCTGCGTGCCGGCTGGGGGTCCGCAGCGCCCACGTCTTCACCGGCACGGCGCATGCTCCGCAGCACGGCAACACCCTCCACCACCTGATCCTGCACGCCGACGCCGCGATCAGCGAGGACGCCCCGGAGCGCCCGGACGGCGCGGCCCGCTTCCTGGGCCCGGCCGAGCCCGAGGTCACGCCACACCCGGCGCGCCGCCCGCGTGGCTGGGCCGGGTCATGAACGTCCCGGCCGTTCCCCTGCGGTCCGCCGCGGCCCGGTCCACCCCGCCTGGAGGGCGCATGCGGCACTTGCCTACCCTGCCGGAACTCACGGGCGTGCACGTCAGCGGTGAGTGCGTCATGGGCACCACCGCGCGCGGCCCGCTGGCGCTGTACCGCTACGCTCCGTTGCAGGGCGCGGTGCTGACCGGGCAGGTCATTCCCTTCGCCGCGCAGTGGCCCGAGCACCTGAAACTGTTCGTGTACCGCTACTCGCCCGTGCCGGCCCTGGTTCCCGGCCCCCTGCCCCCGTCGCTGCTGGGCCGTTTCGGTACGCGGCCGCGCGACGCGGGTGGCCTGCGTCCGTGGGATCAGCTGACGTACCAGGGCTGGCCGGTGTACGTGTGCACCCTCGATCGCCCCGGCGCGCGCCCCGCCGGCATCATCGACAGCCAGTTCGAACAGCTGCGCGTGGACGTGCAGGTGTTCGAGGAGGAGGAAACCAGAAGCCAGGGACCATGACCACGAAGATTAAGGCGTCGTCACAAACCAATTCAGGGAGGAAGCATGACGGACAGTCGCTATAGGGATTCACAGGACACGGTCGTTTTCTCCGAGATCAAGATCGATCCCAGCGGGACGATGATCGTAGGAACGGCGGCAGATGGCCAGGAATTTCAGCTCTATTACTACACTCCATTACAGGACAACATCGATCATCAGGAAGGTAGTAACGGTTTCATACCACCATTCTACGGCGCCCAGTCGAATCCATACGGCTCAGCGCAGTGGCCGAATTACCTTCTGAGATTTGTCGAACAGTATCTACCTGTCCTGTCCAACGAAGACCTCGAAATAGAGTCCTCTATCCTGTCCAAGATCGGCCGGCAGAAAAGAGACGGTACAATACAGGGCGAACAGGTGACCTTTGGTTTTCACCCCCTTTATTATTTGGCAGACGGCGGGAACGAGAAGGCCAAGGTCAAGCTCCCTGCCTTGTTCGACACGGTGAATGAAGACCTTCCGCCGCTCCAGCGACCATCAATGCCGACCTTCCCGCCTCCGGGGATGGGACCGTAATACCTACAGACGGTCAAGCTGCTCCTGAAGCCAAGCCTGGAGTGAGCTGACGCTGAGCAACGAGCCCGGGCCAGAATTGCTGCCGCCCGCCAGCTGCGCCCGCCGCCGCTGATCGAAGTGGACATTTCCGTCGTGTGCGATGGTGTTGAGTGTGACAACGACATGCGCTGGTGCCTGGCCTCGGAGATCACCGGCGACGATCAGGAAGAGTTCGATAATGTCCCAGGGATTGCCTTTCTGAATGCTGGACTGGAGCGCTACGGTCGCTGTACGGCGTGCCTGTGGCGTTCGGCCTCTGGCATAGAGCAGCTCCGTCTGGATCAGCAGCCGTTCGGTCTCACCCTCGACACCCTCCGAATGTGTGAGGATTTCGTCGAGTTGTGCCAGGGTCGCCTGGGCATCACGAAGTTGCCCCAGACGGAGTTCGATTCGCGCCTGGCCGATCAACAGCCCGACAGCGAGCTTCGTATCTCTCGCTCGTGTACTGGCGGCCAGCAGATCGGCAGTTTCCCGGTGTAGGTTGTACAGATCTTCCTCCGGCAGGTACAAGCGGACATCCAACATCATTCGCCGTATGTTCAAAGCCCAGACAAACGGCATTCCTGCAAGATCCGCTTCGAGAGCAGCAATACCCTGCTCAATCTCCGCAACATTCCCCAGATAGCTCAGATAGGTCAACACGTTCATCCGGTAGCCCGCCACCCGCATGCGGTCATCCAGTTGCTCCGCCAACGCCAACGCCTGCCGGCTGAGGTCCACAGATGCCTGGTACTGGCCCTGCTGGGCTCGCACGCTCCCCAGCGTATTCAGCACCTTCATGCGGCTGGCCGGGTCGCCCGCCAGCGGTCCCTGGAGAAAACGCGCGGCCAGCGTCTGCGCGTCCAGCAGCCGGCCGGCGCGGTACGCCAGCCACATGCACGCGATCTGTGTGGCGGCCTGCACATCGGCGGTCGCCCCGGCGTCCTCGGCCTCGTCGGCCAGGGCGGCGAAGACGTCGGTGCCGCTGCCCAGCAGGCCGCGCCGGTCGTAGTGCGCGAGCAGGTGATCCACCGTGCTGGTCTTCAGGGTGCCGCCCTCCAGGGCGGTGGACATGGCCACGCGCAGGTTGCCGCGCTCCTCGTCCACCGGTGGGCTTTCCGGAGCCTGCGCGGCGAACCACGTGAGGTAATGCGCGGCGTGGGCCTGTCGGGCAGCGCGGGTCAGGTCCGGGTGCGCGTGGGCCTGGGCGTTGAGCAGTCCCGTCAGGGCGGGGTACACGCGCAGACGCTCGCTGCCTGGCCGGTACGTTTCCAGGAACGAGTGGGTCAGCAGGGCGTCCAGGTCGGTCCCCGACACCCCCAGGGCGGGGGCATCGGCCGGATCGAAGTCGGGGCATACGCCCACGCGCAGGGCGGCGTCACGCTCGCCCGCGCTCAGCAGGTCCCACGAACGCTGGGCGACCAGCATCAGGCCCCGGCGGCCGTCGTGGTCGCCGCCGGGACTGCTGAGGGTCGCGGCCTCGGCCAGCACGCGGGCATACACGTCGTCCAGCGCCTCCACGCGCAGCCACGACGCGGCCAGCGTCAGGGCCAGCGGGTGGCCCAGCAGGCGGCGGGTCAGGCTGCCGATCACGCCCGCGTTGCCGGGTGTCAGGGCGAAGTCCCGGCGCACGCGGCCGGCCTCGCGCAGGAACAGGGCCACGGCGCTGCTCGCGGCGATCTCCGGCAGGTCCGCGTCGGGCGGGGGCACGTCCAGGCCGCTGAGCGTCAGGGCCAGGGTGTCCACCGTGTCGGCCTGGCCGAGTTGCCCCAGGCGGCGCCGGCGGCCGCTGAGCACCCAGCGCACGTCCGGCAGGTCGCGCCGCAGCGTGAGCAGCAGCGTTCCCAGGTCGTCGAGGTCGTCCACGCCGTCGAGCAGCACCACGGGCGCGTCACCCAGCAGCGGGGCCAGGCCCGCCCAGGTGCCCTGCACGGCCTGGCCGGGCGCGCGGGCGGCGGCCAGACGGGGCAGCAGGTCGGCGCTGCTGCGTGCCCCCTCGGCGTCCACCAGCACGGCATTGCGGCCGCTGCGGGTCAGCTCTCGGAGCAGCTCACGGCTCAGGGTGCTCTTGCCGATCCCGCCGGGGCCGCTCACCGCCGCGACCGCGCCGCCCGGCCTCGCGGCCCAGGCCAGCAGGGCGTCCAGCGGCGCGGCGCGGCCCAGCATGCGGCCGGTGCGGGCCGCGCCGGGCGCGGGCACGTCGTCCGGGCCGGTCAGGCCGTGTAGTTCGGTGCGCAGCTCTCCCTCCAGGGCGCTGCCCGGCAGGGTCAGGGCCAGCAGGCGGCGCAGCAGGTCCGGCTCGGCCGGCGGCGCGCCCGGCAGGCGGTACGCGCGCTCCGCGAGGGCCTCGGCGCGGGCGGGGTCCGCGGTCTCGGCCACGGTGAGCGCCTCGCCCTGCACGTGCCGGGCCAGGCGGGTGCGCCAGCCCTCGATCCAGTCCTCCAGTTCGCCGGACACGTCGCCCAGCGTCACGCCGCCCAGGAAGGGGCCGGTGTAGGCGTCCAGCGCGTCCAGCCCGCGCAGCGTCAGGAGCGTCACGGCGTCGCAGGGCATGGCCGTCTCCAGGCGCTCCTCGCCGTCCAGGGCGCCGGGTACGGCCTCGCGCAGCACGTACAGCGCGACGCGCAGGCTGGATTCCGGCTGCCGCGCGTTCGGCCACAGCAGCGTGCGCAGGTCGCGGCGGGGCGTGGGGCCTTCCAGCGCCACATACGTCAGCATCAGCAGGCTCTTGACCTTGCGGAACCTGCCCAGGCGCAGGTCGCCCAGGGTGCAGAGCTCGTCGGTGGGAATGCCCTGGGTCATCGGCGTCCGGCGAGTCTACGCCCCGGCCGCCCGCGTGCGTGGACCGGTGGATAGACCCCTGCGGCCCTCACGCCCCACCGCGCCCGTGTTCGATAACGGCCGCGCCGCGCGTTGCGTCCAGCAGGTGGCGGGTGAAGGCGCCGGCGTCCTCCGGGTAGAGCTGCGCGCCCAGCGTCACGCCGTGCGCGCCGTACGTTTCCTCGCCGCGCACGGTGTCCAGGGTGCCGAGCAGGTGGTACAGGGCGCCCACGTGCTCGAAGGGCACGCTGACCGTGAGGGTCTGCCGGGGCCGCACCAGCGTGCGGGGCGCGGCGCTCAGGCACGCGGCGGCCGTACCGCCGTAGGCCCGCACCAGCCCGCCGGTGCCCAGGTTCACGCCGCCTTAGTAGCGCACGACCACGACTATCACGTGATCGAGGTCCTGCCCGTGGATGGCGCGCAATATCGGCGCGCCCGCCGTGCCGCCCGGCTCGCCGTCGTCGCTGAAGCGGGTGGCCGGGCCGATCCGGTACGCCCACGCGTGGTGTGTGGCGTCCGGGTACCGGGCCTTCACGGCCGCGAGCTGCGAGAGGGCGTCCTGTGGCGTGTCGGCGCGCTCGGCGAACGCTAGGAACTGCGACCCGCCCACCACCTCGCCCAGGTGGTGGGGGCGGTCCAGCGTGGTGAAGGGGGGCGGCAGGTCGCTCACGGCGGGGTGACGCGCGGCCCGCTCAGAGCAGGCCCCGGCTTGCCAGCAGCCGGCGCGCATGAAAGAGGGTCAGGCTGCTCGGCCCGTCGTGGATCTCGCCGGCCTCCAGCATCCGGTACGCCTCGGGCAGCGGCACGACCACGCGCTCGATGGTCTCGGTGTCCTCGTGCGCCATGTCGCCCAGCGTCACGCCCAGCGCCACGAAGGGGTAGAACACCACGCCGCTGATGCTCGGCTGCGGGTAGAAGCCCGGCAGCGCCACCCACTCGCCGCCGCGCCCGCCGACCTCCTCGGCCACCTCGCGCTGCGCGGCGGCCAGGACGGACTCGCCGGGCTCGATGCCGCCCGCCACGACCTCGGTGATGGTGGCGCGCAGCGGGTAGCGGTACTGGCGGATCAGCACCGCGTCGCCGCTGGCCGTGACCGGCAGCGCGAACACCGCGCGCGGCCCGCGCCGGCGGTACTGGTACGTGGTCTCCACGCCGCTGGGCAGCCGCACCCGGTCTTCGGTCAGGGCGCGGCGTCCCTCGAACAGCACGCGCGTGGAGAGCGTGTCCCAGGGCTGCGCGGCGTCCTCGACCAGCGCGGACCAGTTCGCGTGTGCCGCCGGCGGCTCGGACTCGGGTCGGTCGCTCATGGCCACAGGCTAGCGCGCAGGCCCCGGCGCGGCCGGAACCAGCCCGCCCGCATCCACCCGCGCGGCCAGCACGCCGGACGCCTGCGCGACCACCACCAGCGCGGCGGGCGTGACCGTCAGGGCGCTCAGGCGCAGCGCGCCCACCGTGCCGGACAGCTCGACGCCCGGCACGGGTGTGAACGGCAACCGGGCCTGCGCGCGCTCGCGGGCACGCTCCAGCAGCGGGGCCAGCTCCACCCGCGCGGCCTGGTGCAGGTACGTCTGGGCGCGGGCATCGGCCAGCCAGCCGATCACGCGTCCGGTCAGGCCCTCGCGGCGCGTGACGACCGTGGCGTCCCGCAGCGTCAGGACGCGCCCGGTCGGGTCGAGGTCCGGTGTGCCGCTCACGTCGGCCGTCGCGCGCACCGTCAGGCCCAGCGGCCCGCGCACCTCCACGCGCACCGCCGCCGTGATCCGTTCGCCGGCCGGGTGCAGGTCCACGTCCAGCACGCGCAGGGTCGGGTGGGTGGGCACCGGCAGCGGCAGCGACCGCGCCGAGGCGTACGTGGTCGCCAGCCGGGACAGGTCCCGCCACGCCAGCCGCGCCGGCACGCTCAGGTGCACGCCGCTCTGGGTGACCGGCCCGACGCGCAGCGGCGGCAGCGGAACCGGCGTGTCCAGCGGCGCCGCCCGTCCCAGGTGCACGTCCAGGTCGAAAGTCGCGCCCAGCGTGAGCTTCAGGGCGTCCGGCGTGACGCGCAGCGGCGTGACCGCCAGCGTGCGCCCCGTGAGGGTCGCCGTCGCGCGCTCGGGGGTGGGCAGTGCCCACGGCTGCTGGCCGCGCGCCCATAGCGCCTGCGCCCGCTCGTGTAGCCGCGCGCCCGAGCGCACCGCGCGCTCGACCTCGGCCGCGACCCGGTTCAGCTGCGCCTGCACCTGGGTGTCCACCAGCGACTGCACGCTGATCCGCACGCCCGGCGCGAGGTCCACGGCCAGCGGGTCGGTCCACTCGGCCTCGCCGGTCACGGTCACGCCCGCGTCCCACCCCGGCGTCACGGTGGGCGTGACGGTCAGGCGCACCGTCGCCTCGCCGCCGAAATCCCGCGCGAGCACCGCTCCCCGGCCGCCCGGCCCGGCCCGGAACGCCGCGCGGATGGGCACGCTCACGACCAGCGCCGAGCCGTCCGCCGAGGGCGTGACGCGGACGTGCCCCGCGCGCGTGACGGTGCCCGTGAGCGTCACGCTCAGCAGGCCGCCCAGGTACGAGCGCGTCTCGTCCAGCCGCGCGAACTCGGCGGGCACCTGCGCGTTCGCGGCGACCTGTACGCCCGCGAGCGGCACCGTGACCGGCACGCTCAGCGTGGAGGGAGCCGGGGGCGGAACCTGGGCGGACGCGGACATGACCGCAGTCAACACGACCGGCATGAGAGCGCGCAGGCGGGGCAGCATCCCGCGCAGCGTAGAGCGTGACGGTGAGACGCGCCGCGGCCGCCGCCTGAGAGCCCGGTGAGACGCGCAGCCCGTCCCAGCGCGGCTACACGGGTTCTGAACACCCGGGCGGTACACCACCCTCGGCACGGAGCGACGACCGCGCTTTCACTCACCGGAGGTTTCCCCATGACACGCATCATCACGCCCTACCCCGCCGATGACCACGACCACCACGACGACGTGAACAACCTGGGCCTGCAGGCCGACTCGGCCATGCTCGCGCGCTCTGCCGTGGACCGCCGCAGGGTGCTGTCGCTGGGCCTGCTGGGCATCGGGCTGCTGGTGGGCTGCGGCGCGTCCGCGACCACGCCCGGCACCGGGAGCGGCGGCGGCACGACCGGCACCGCCGACTGCCCCGCCGCCATTCCCAGCGAGACGGCCGGGCCGTACCCCGCCGACGGCAGCGTGGCGTCCGGGCAGTCGCTGAACGTGCTGACCCGCAGCGGCATCGTCCGCAGCGACCTGCGCACCAGCCTGAGCACCGGCCACACCGCCGCCGGCGTGCCGCTGACGGTGATCCTCAAACTGGTGAACACGAACTCGAGCTGCGCGGCGCTGAGCGGGTATGCCGTGTACCTGTGGCACTGCACCCAGAGCGGCGAGTACTCGATGTACAGCAGCGCCGTGGTCGGCGAGGACTACCTGCGCGGCGTGCAGGAGAGCGGCGCAGACGGCACCGTGACCTTCCAGACCATCTTCCCGGCGTGCTACTCGGGCCGCTGGCCGCACATACACTTCGAGATCTACCCGACCCTGGCGTCGGCCACCAGCGCGCCCGGCAAGATCCAGACCTCGCAGCTGGCGCTGCCCAGGGCGACGTGCGACGCGGTGTACGCCACCAGCGGTTACTCGGCCAGCGTCAGCAACCTGTCGCGCGTCAGCCTGGCCACGGACAACGTGTTCGGCGACGGCGTGGGCACCCAGACGCCCACCATGAGCGGCAGCGTCAGCGCGGGGTACACGGCGAACCTCACGGTGGGCCTGGCGCGGTAAGGGCACGGCTGGATCCCGGGCGGCGTCCTCCGGCATCTGGCCGATGCCTCCGGGCCTGAACGGAGGCGATACTGGCCGCACCATGCCTGAATTGCCCCCGGTGCCGACGGACGCGCCCCTGACGGAGGCCGAGATGCGCGCGGCCTCCGTGGTGACGCCGGGTCCCCTGACCAGCCCCATCCCGGTCGTGCCGTACGACCCGCAGTGGCCCGCCCTGTACGCGCGGGAAGTCCGGCGCCTGCGGGGCGTGCTGGGCGACCGCGTCCTGGCCATCGAGCACGTGGGTTCCACGTCGGTGCCCGGCCTGCACGCCAAACCCATCATTGACCTCGACGTGACCGTGCCCGATTCGGCCGACGAGCCCGCGTACGTGCCCGCCCTGGAGGCCGCCGGGTACCGCCTGACTATCCGCGAACCCGAGTGGCACGAGCACCGCATGTTCAAGGGGCCGGGCACGGACATCAACCTGCACGTGTGGTCGCCCGGCAGCCCCGAGGCGATCCGGCACGTGGTCTTCCGCGAGTGGCTGCGCGCGCACCCGGCCGACCGCGACGCGTACGGAGCGCTCAAGCGCGACCTCGCCACACGCCCGTACACGTTCATGCACGAGTACAACAACGACAAGGCCACCCTGATCCGCGAGATCTACGCGCGGGCGGTCGCGGCCCAGAGCGGTTCATAGATCAGGCGAGGGGAGAGACCTGACGTGCGATGAGTCACCGCGGTCAGCGGCCCTGAATAGCATCCAGCGCGGCTTGCACGAACTGGGCGTGCCGCTCGCGCATTGTCCGCTCCTGCGCGGAGTCCAGGCCCCAGGTGTGGAGCCGGCCGCAGGGACGCAGCGCGGCACGCAGATCCCACACCGGGAGCGCCGACAGGTCGGCCCGGGCCGCGTCGGCGTACGCCCGCGTAAAGGTCTGCATGGCATCCGGGCCGGCGGCGAACAGCAGTTCCAGCCGCGTGTTGCCCACGTCGGCATGCGGATCGCCCAGCGCGGCGTCCTCCCAGTCGAGCACGGCGCTCAGCGTGCCGTGAAGCCACAGGGTGTTGCCGGGCCACAGGTCGCCGTGCAGCAGCACCTGCCGGCCGGTCGGCGGCGGGTGGGCCGCCAGCGCCGACCGGATGCGGGTCTCGGCCAGCGAGTCGTCCGGCGGGCCGGCGGGCGGAGGAACGGCCGGCAGCGGCCGCAGCGGCAGGCCCTCCGTGCTCAGCGCGTGCAGACGGGCCAGGAACCCGGCGAGCGCTGCGGGATCAACGCCCACCTCCGCGCCGCTGTCCCCGGCCATGAAGCCCTGGAGGAGCGCGCCCGGCGCGTGCCCCAGCGGTTCCGCCACCGGCAGCCCGTGACCGTGCAGCGTGCCCAGCAGCGCGAACTCGTGGGCGGCTATGTCCGGGTTCGCGCTCAGGTCGCGCGGGCCGTACTCGCGCAGCACCACGCGCCGCTCCGGCCCGTCGCAGCGTGAGGGCCGTGACCCGTGCGGACACGCCGCCTGTCAGGGGCCGCGCGGACGTCACGACCTCGCCGGGCAGGGCGCGCCGGATGAGGTCGTGCGGGAGCTTCACACCGCCGGACTTACAGGATGCCGCGGTCCGCGAAGGCCTTCTTCACCGTGGCGGCGACCGCCTTGCCGTACATCGCCTGGGCAGTGTCCACGGTCGCCTGGGCGGCCGCGGCGAAAGTGGTGTCCGGCGCAAAGCGGAACTGGGCGTTCACGATGATCCGGTCGGCCACGCGCGCCCCCAGCGCCACGCGGATATCCCACAGGGCACGCGACCAGATCTCGCCGTCGGCGTGCACCTCGCCCACCACGTCCTGCGGGTAGTGCTTGTCGGTGTCCGTGCGGCGGATGCAGTGCGGCACCGTGCGCGTGTACGACGTGCTGTCCCAGTCCATCAGGCACGGCAGTGGCGTCTTCACGGGCGCGCCGTTCGCCCGCGCCACGGCGTCCGCGACCGTCAGGGCCAGGTAGTCCCCGAAGGCCTCGCCGATGCTGCCGGCCTCCAGGCTGGTGCCGAAGCCGGGGACCTGCGCGTTGTGGACGGCATGCCCGTACTCGTGCACGATCACCTCGCCGTCCTCGGCATCGTCCACGCCACCCTTGCCGTAACGGATGATGTCCGGGTGGTCATTCTGGTACGAGTTGTCGATGCCGTACTGGCTGACCTTGATCTGCTGCTGTTCCCTGTGCACCGCCGGCAGTTCCGTGCCGAAGCCCAGCGACTGGAGGTACTTCTGCGCCTCCGTGACCCAGTAGTACGCCATGACCTGCTCGAACTGATCCTGGTCACGCGTGAAGTTGAATGGCCCGCTGCCGTACACCGGCGTGCCCGTCTCGCTGACCACCCGTGCGTAATCGCCGCTGAGGTACCCGCTGCCGTCCAGATTCGTCAGGGTGACGTTGTAGTACGCGCTGGCGGGCACGGCGGCGGCCGCGTCCTTCTGGTCCGTCAGAGACTCGTCGCCGGTCGTCTGCACGGGGTTGGGCAGGAAGGCCCGCGCGGCGGCGGCGGTCTGCCCGGTCGCGGGTTTGCCGTTCCCCCCCTGTGCGGCCAGCGTGACCGACGGCGACCGCCCGCACGCGGCGAGCAGGGACACGCTGAGGACTGCGGTCAGGGCCATCCGGCTGCTGGTTTTCATGTGCGCGCACTATAGGCCGTCGCAGACGTGTTGCACAGCCGGTCCGCACACGCCGGTCAACCGGAAAGAGTGGGGTGTCGCAGAGCTGGTGTGCCGAAAGCAGTCGGCTCCATTCCCTGTCACCTGCCAAGTTCCTTGCCGGACCCACGGCTCAGGTTCTCAGCTCCAGCGTCACGGTCACGTCCTGTCCCTCCGTCAGCCCTTCCTTCTGCCGGACGTTCGCGCGGACCGGCACGATGTACCGGCCGTCCTTGGGAAACAGCGATGTCGGCCAGCGCGTGGTGCCGATGGTCACGTACACCGGAATCATGCCCCAGCCGTAGGTCACGAAGCGGGACGCGGCCTTCAGCTCGGCCGCCTCCTCGTCCGGCACGGTCACGAAGTAATGCGGGGCCGGCCCGCGCCAGTACCACAGTGGGCCGCTGAACTCCATGCCCCACTATACGTCCGTGGACGAATTGAGGGGGGATCTACGTTCACACCTGACAGAGACCGGTCCTCCGATACTACGAATCGGCGTCCAGATCGAACCGGACGCCGACTACACACACAGCGAAGCTTCAGTCCCAGTCAGGAGCGACTGCGGCCGGGTTGGCGATGCGTTCGGCATTGCCCTTGTCCAGCGTGGCGATCTGCGCCATGTCCTCGTCCGAGAGGATCAGCTTGAGCGCGCCCAGGTTGCTCTCCAGGTTCTCCCGCTTGGTGCTGGACGGAATCACCGAGTACCCCTGTTGCAGCGCCCACGCGAGGGCCACCTGCGCGGGCGTCGCGCCGTGCTTCTGGGCAATCGCCTGGATCACCGGGTCGCCCAGCACCTTGCCCACCGCGAGCGTCATGTACGACGTCAGGTGCAGGCCCTCGGCCCGGGCGTACGCGGCCAGCGTGCGGTTTTGCAGGTACGGGTGGATCTCCACCTGGTTCGTGGCGATGGGCGTGTCGCCCAGGATCTTCTTCGCGTTCTCCAGCAGCGCGACGGTGAAGTTCGACACGCCGATTTCCTTCGTCAGGCCCTGCTGCTGCGCGTCGGCCAGGGCGGTCAGGTACTCCTCGGCTGGCACGGGGCCACGGGGCGCGGGCCAGTGGATCAGCGTCAGGTCCACCTGATCCACGCCCAGCTTCTGCACGCTCTCGCGCAAGCTGGCAACCAGCAAGTCCTTGCTGTAGTTGTCGGGCTTGATCTTCGTGGTGAGGTACAGGTCACTGCGCGCAATGCCGCTCTGCGCGATCACCTCGCCGATCTCGCCCTCGTTGCCGTAACCCTGCGCCGTGTCGATGGCGCGGTAGCCCAGGTCCAGTGCGCTGCGCACCGACTCCTTCACCACGTCGTCTTTCAGGCGGAACGTGCCCACACCAAAATTCGGAACCGTCATCTTGAACCTCCGTGCGGGGGCATCATGCGCCGCCGGGCCGAACGAACTCAAGGCGCGGGCGCTCAGCATGAAGCTTTTCATCAGCCCCGGCGGGTGCGGCGGCGCTCCCGGTTGCTGTTCGCTGAGCGGGATAGACTTCCTGCATGATTGGAAAAACGTACACGACGATGCTGGGCGGGCGCGAACTGAGCATCGAGACGGGCAGGCTCGCCAAGCTGGTGAGCGGCAGCGTGACCGTGCGCTACGGCGACACCATGCTGCTGGTGACCGCCCAGGCGCGAGAGGAGCGCAGCACGCTCGACTTCCTGCCGCTGACCGTGGAGTTCGAGGAGCGGCACTACGCGGTCGGCAAGATTCCCGGCAGCTTCCACCGCCGCGAGGGCCGGCCCGGCGAGAAGGCGATCCTCTCGGCGCGCATCACGGACCGGCAGATCCGGCCGCTGTTCCCCAAGGGTTACCGGCAGGAGACGCAGGTGATCATCACGGTGATCAGCGCAGACCAGCAGCACCTGCCGGACGTGCTGGGGCCGATCGGGGCCTCGGCGGCGCTGAGCATCTCGGACATCCCGTGGGAGGGGCCGACCGCGTGCGTGCGGGTGGGCCAGATCGACGGCGACTACGTGATCAACCCGACGGTGGATCAGCTGTCGCGCAGCACCATGGACCTGGTGGTGGCAGGCACGCGGGACGCCGTGATGATGGTGGAGGCCGGCGCGCACAGCGTGTCCGAGGACGCGCTGGTCGGCGCCATCGAGTTCGCGCACGAGGGCATGCAGGGCGTGATCTCGCTGATCGAGCAGATGAAGGCCGAACTGGGCCGCGAGAAGTTCAACTTCCTGGCCGAGGGCGACCTGAGCACGGACATCGTGCCGGAACTCGCCGAGAAGGCGCGCGCGGCCGGCCTGCGCGACGCGCTGCTGACCGCCGGTAAGAAGGAACGCGGCGTCCGCACCAAGGCCCTGCGTGACGGCATCATCGCGGGCTATGAGCCCGATCCCGATGCCGAGGGCGCCAAGGAGCGCATCACGGCGCTCAAGAACGCCTTCTACAAGGTCGAGAAGCAGGAACTCCGGCGCCTGATCATCGAGGACGACCTGCGCGCGGACGGGCGCAACTCGCGCACGGTGCGGCCCATCTGGATCGAGGCCCGGCCGCTGCCACGCGCGCACGGCAGCGCGATCTTCACGCGCGGCGAGACGCAGGTGCTGGGCGTGGCCACGCTGGGCACCGAGCGCGACGAGCTGCTGGTGGACGACCTGACCACCGAGGACAATGACCGCTTCCTGCTGCACTACAACTTCCCGCCGTACTCCACCGGCGAGGTCAAGCGCATGGGAGGGCAGTCCCGGCGCGAGGTCGGGCACGGCAACCTCGCCAAGCGCGCGATCCGGGCGGTGCTGCCGGACTTCGAGTCCTTCCCGTACGTGATCCGCGTGGTGGGCGAGGTGCTGGAATCCAACGGGTCCAGCAGCATGGCGACCGTGTGCGCCGGCACCCTGGCCCTGATGGACGCGGGCGTGCCGATCAGGGCCCCGGTGGCCGGCGTGGCGATGGGCCTGGTGATGGAGGGCGAGCGCTACCGCGTCCTGACCGACATCCTGGGCTCCGAGGACGCGCTGGGCGACATGGACTTCAAGGTGTGCGGCACCGCCGAGGGCGTCACGGCCCTCCAGATGGACATCAAGGTAGGCGGCATCACCCCGCAGATCATGCGTGAGGCGCTGTCGCAGGCGCGCGAGGGCCGGCTGCACATCCTGGGCAAGATGGCCGAGGTGCTCGCGGCGCCGCGCCCGGAACTGTCGCCCACGGCGCCGCGCATTGTGAGCGTCAAGATCAACCCGGAGCTCATCGGCAAGGTGATCGGGCCCGGCGGCAAGCAGATCCGCGAGCTGGAGGCCATGGGCGCCCAGATCACGGTGGAGGAGGACGGCACGGTGCGCATCTTCAGCGCGCAGGCCGCCAGTGCGGACGCCGTGCGCGCCAAGATCGAGAGCCTGACCCGCGAGGCGAAGGCCGGCGAGGAGTTCGACGGTACCGTCGTGAAGACCACGCCCTTCGGCGCTTTCGTGAACCTGTACCCCGGTCAGGACGGCATGCTGCATATCTCGCAGATGAGCGAGCAGCGTGTGAACGCCGTCGAGGATGTCCTGAACGTGGGCGACAAACTGCGCGTGAAGATCGCCGGCATCGACGACCGCGGCAAGATCGACCTGATCCGCCCGGAACTCGAAGGCAAGATCGCGCCCCGTGAACCGCGCGGCCCGCGTCCCGGCGGCGACCGTGGTGGGCGCCCGCCGCGCCGCGACTGAGCGTCGTCTCAACGGGAGCGGGCCGCCCAGGTTGGGCGGCCCGCTCTGCGTCACGGGGCTTTAGCGGATGGTGGCCTGGAAGCAGGTGGTGACGGTTTCCCCGGCGGTGACGATGCCCAGGTTCACAGTCAGGCTGCCGCTGCCGGAGGTGCCGCCCGAGCTGCTCAGGGTGCCCGCGTCGCCGTCCGAGGCGCTCGTGAAGTACGCCGTGGTGCTGCCGCGCACCACCCGGATGCCGGAGCCGCTGCTGCCCGACGCCGTGTCGTAGGCGGTGGTCAGGGCCTGCACGTTGGCCGGCAGGGCGTCGCGCACGGTGTAGCCGCTGAGCGCCGTACCCAGGTCCACGCCGCCCAGGTTGCGCGCGGCCAGGCAGTACTCCAGCACCTCGCCGGGTTTCCCGCCGCCGGTCGTGCCGAAGCGGGCCGTGCCGCCGTTCTCCCGGTTGTCGGCCGTGACGTTGCGCACGCTCTTGGTGATCTCGTTCAGGATCATGCGGGTGGTCACGGGCGCGGAGGTGTTGTTCGCGCTGTTGGGATCGCCCGGCAGCGTGATGGTCGCGGTGTTCTGCACGCTGGTGGCGCCGCTGCGCACCTGCGCGGCGCTGGGGGCGGTGGCGTTCAGGGTCAGCACCTGCTGCGCGTTGGCGGCCAGCGCCGTCAGGTTCCACGTCACGGTGCGGGTGCTGCTGTCGTAGGTGCCGCCGTTGCTGGCGCTCACGAAGGTCAGGGTGCTGGCGAGCGTGTCGGTCACGGTGGAGGCGGTGGCCGGGATGGCTGTGGTGTTCGTGACCGTGATGGTGTAGGCCAGGGTGTCGCCGGGGGCGGCGTACGCGGGGCCACTCTTGCTCACGCTCAGGTCGGCGCCCGCCGGCACGGTGACACTGATGGTGGCGACGTTGCTGCTGACCCCCAGGTAGTCCTTCACGGTGTACGGAATGCTGCTCGTGCCGCTGGTGAACCCGGCCGCGGGCGTGAACGTCACGTTGCCGCTGGAGTCCACGGTGTACGTGCCCTTGCCAGTGTCCGTGAAGGTGGTCTGCGTGCCCGCCGTGGAGGGGTCGAGGTCGACGGTGGAGGGATCGACCGGGCCGGTGTCGTTGTTCGTGACGCTGAAGGTCACGGGCACGAGCGGGTTGGTGCCGGCCGCGTCGTTGTTGGCGACCGGGGGCTCGCGGGTGTCGGTGTCGCTTGCGGTGTTGTTGGCCGAGTTCGGGTCGGTGATGCCGGAGGGCGCCGTGACCGTGGCCGTGTTGGTCAGGCTGCCGGAGGCGTACCCGCTGGGCACCATGATCGTGACCGTGTACGTCACGGTGGCGCCGGGGGCGAGGGTCACGGTGTCGCTCAGGGCCCCGGTCTTGGTGCCGGTCACGGTGGTGGTCGCGCCGCTGCTGGCGCTGGCGGAGTAGGTCATGTTCGCCGCGGCAATCCCGCTGGGCAGGGGATCGCTCACGGTGGCGCCGGTCGCGGTGGACGGCCCGGCGTTGCTGACCACGACCGTGTATGTCAGGACGCTGCCCACGCGGAAGGTGCTGACGCCGTCCGTCTTGGTGATGCTCAGATCGGCGACCGGCGTGACGGTATCGGTGTCGGTGGCCGAGTTGTTGCCGGTGCTCGGGTCGGTGGTGCCGCTGGGCGCAGCGACCGTCGCGGTGTTGGCGACCGATCCGCTGGTCGCGGTGACGGAGGCTGTCACGGTCAATTCGTAGAACTGGCCGCTGGCGAGCGTGGGCAGGGCATAACCGGCCTGGAGCTGGGCGATGCTGGGCGTGGTCCCGGTGGTGCACTGGCCGGGGGTACCGGAGCACGCGACGGCCGTCTTGGACAGGCCGGTGGCGGCGGGATCGGTCAGGACGGCGCCGGTGACGCTGCTGGGGCCGGTGTTCGTCACGCGGATGGTGTACGTGGTGCTGCCGCCCGCGTTCACGCTGGAAACGCCGTCGGTCTTGGTGACGGCCAGGTCGGCGACGAGGTTGACGGTGTCGGTGTCGGACACCGTGCCGGTGGGCGTGGGGTCGGTGGTGCCGTTGGGCAGGGTGGCGGTCACGCTGTTCGTGACGCTGCCGCTGTTGGCGGTGACGTTGGCGACCACGGTCAGCGTGATCGACCCGCCTGCCGGCAGCGTGGCGATGGTCACGCCGGTCGTCTCGAGCGTGAGGACCGTGACGAGCGGGCACGCGGCGCCGCCGGCCGCGGCGCAGCTCACGCTGGTCTTGGTCAGGCCAGTTGCCGCAGGATCGGTGAGCACCGTGTTGTTCGCGCTGCTGGGGCCGTTGTTTGTCAGGGTGATGGTGTAGGTGGTCGTGCTGCCCGGCGTCACGCTGGTCACGCCGTCCGTCTTCGTGAGGCTCAGGTCGGCGACCGGGCTGACGGTATCGGTGTCGGTCGCGCTGTTGTTGCCGGAGGTGGGGTCGGTGGTGCCGCTGGGGGTGGCGACGGTGGCGGTGTTCGCCACGCTGCCGCTGGCGGCGGTGACGGTCGCCGTGACGGTCAGCTCGTAGAACTCGCCGCTGGCGAGCGCCGGCAGGGCGTAGCCGGCCTGGAGTTGGGCAATGCTGGGCGTGGTGCCGGTGGTGCACTGACCGGGCGTCCCGGAGCACGCGACGGCGGTCTTGGACAGGCCGGTGGCGGCGGGATCGGTCAGGACGGCGCCGGTGACGCTGTTGGCCCCGTTGTTCGTGACGCGGATGGTGTACGTGGTGCTGCCGCCGGCGTTCACGCTGGAAACGCCGTCGGTCTTGGTCACCGCGAGGTCCGCGACAGGCGTGATGGCGGTGGGGTCGCTGGCCGTATCGTTGGCCGTGTTGTTCTGGCCGCCGCCGCTCACCGTGGCCGTGTTCGTGACGGTGCTGGCCGCCGTGCTGCTGACGGTCACGGTCACCGTGATGGCCGGGTAGCTGCTGCCCACGGCGAGCGCGTCGCTGCGGGTGCAGGTCAGGGTGCCCAGGGTGCAGGTCCAGCCGGTGCCGCTGATCGCGGTGGCGCTCAGGCCGCTCGGCAGCGTGTCCGTGACCGTGACCGTGCCGCTGCTGGCGGCGCCGCCGACGTTCGAGACGCTCAGGGTGTAGGTCTTGCCGGTGTCGCCCTGCGACCACGTGCCGGTGTGCGTCTTGGTGATCGTCAGGTCCGGCTTGAGGGTGTTCGTGAACGTGCAGACGATGGCGGTGTCCGCCCCGCCGACCGTCAGGGTGCTGCCGCTCAGCCCGGACGTGCCGGTGCACGCGATGCCGGTGGTGTAGTTGCCCGCCGTGCCGGTCGTGAAGGTCTCGCTCAGGGTGCCGGAGTCGCCGGCGTACACGGTCACGGCCGTGCCGGTGTCGGTCTGGGTGGCGGAGCCCGCCACGGTCGAGACCGGGGTGCTGGCGTTGTTCGTCAGGCCGCTGCTGGAGAGCGTCACGCTGTTGCCCGACAGGCTGTTCGCCGCCCAGGTCTTGCGCAGCGTCAGCGTCGCGCTCTTGCGGGTGTTGGTGTACGTGCAGACGACGGTGGTGTCGGCGGCGCCGACCGTCAGGGTGCTGCCGCTCAGACCGGAGGTGCCGGTGCACGCCACGGCTGCGGTGTAGTTCGCCGCGTTGCCGGTCGTGAATGTCTCGGCGGGCAGCGTGATGGCCTCGCCCACGTACACGGTCACGGCCGTGCCGGTGGTGGTGTTGCCCGCGGCCGTGGCGGTGGAGGTCACGCTGGCGTTGTTGATCGCCCCGGTGGTCGTGACCGTCATGGCGTTGCCCGACAGGCTGTTCGCCGCCCAGGTCTTGCGCAGGGCCAGCGTCGCGCTCTTGCGGGTGTTGGTGAAGGTGCAGCTCAGCGCGTCGCCGGGAGCGGGCGTCACCGTGAAGCTGGTGCCGCTGCCGCTGGGCGTCTGGCCGCCCGAGAGGGTGTTCGTGCACGCGTAGGTGGTGGTGTAGTTGGCGAGCGACGTGCTGCCCGCCGCCGTCTCGGACACGGTGTACGCCGTGCCGACGGTCGCCGGGTTCAGGGTGGCGGCCGCGCTGGTCACGCTGCTGCCGGTGCCGGTCGTGGTCACGCTGGCGGAACCGGCGGTCACGGTGAACTGATCCGTGCCGCTCACGCGCCCACCGCCTGCGCTGGCGAGCGCCTTCTGGACGCTGATGGTCGCCGGCGTGACGGTATCGGTGTCGGTGGCGGAGTTGTTGCCGGTGCTCGGGTCGGTGGTGCCGCTGGGCGCAGCGACCGTCGCGGTGTTGGCGACCGATCCGCTGGTCGCGGTGACGGAGGCTGTCACGGTCAATTCGTAGAACTGGCCGCTGGCGAGCGTGGGCAGGGCATAACCGGCCTGGAGCTGGGCGATGCTGGGCGTGGTCCCGGTGGTGCACTGGCCGGGCGTCCCGGAGCACGCAACAGCGGTCTTGGAGAGACCAGTCGCGGCCGGATCGGTCAGGACGGCACCGCTGACGCTGCTGGGGCCGGTGTTCGTCACACGGACGGTGTAGGTGGTGCTGCCGCCGGCGTTCACGCTCGTTACCCCGTCGGTCTTCGTCACGGCCAGGTCGGCGGCGGGCGTGACCGTCACGTCCTCGGCCGTGCTGCTGCCGGACGCGTAGTTGCTGCCCCCGGCCGTGCCGCCGGCGGTGTAGGTGCCGCCCGGCGAGACCGTCTGGGTGCCGGTGCGCGTGGGATCGCTGAAGGCGACCGTCGCGGGGTTCTGGTACGTGCCGGGCGTGGCCGAGTTCAGGTTCACGGGGAAGGTCAGCGCCACGCTGCCCCCGTTCGGAATGAAGAAGCTGGTGGTGCTGCTGCCGCCCGCTGTGCCGAAGACCGCCGTGGTCGTGCCGCTGCCCGTCACGCTGGCCGGCCCACTCGCGCCGCCGCTGTAGGTCGGGGTGACGGCCGCGCCCGCGTATGCCAGCGGGCTGGGCAGGACGTCAGTGACGGCCACGCCGGCCGCGCCGCCGCCGCTGTTGCTGACCGTCACGGTGTACGTGGCGGTGGTGTCGACGCTCTGCACGCGGGTGGGCGTGCTGGTGGTCTTCGTGACCGTCAGCGCCGGGAAGCACGTGCTGGTGCCGGTCGCGCCGGGAATGGCTGCAGGTGTGGCAGTGGTGATCAGCGCGCCGACCGACCCGGCGACGGCGCCGAAGGTCGCGCCGTCCGTGCCGCCCGCCGCCGTGGTGCCGGCGGCCCCACCGTTGCGCTGCAGGGTGGCCGGGCCGGTGCCGGACAGCACGATCGCGCCGCCGCCGCCGCCGCCGCCCGGACCGTGGGGCGAGCCGCCCCCGGTGTTCGTGCCGCCGCTTCCGCCGTTGGCGTAGATGGACAGCGTCGAGGGCAGGGCGGAGCTGGACGTGACCAGCACGCTGCCGCCGCCGCCACCGCCCCCGGAACCGTCGTTCAGGACGGAGTTGTTGGCGTTGTTGCCGTTGGCGGAGATGCTGCCCGTGCCGCTGACGCTTCCCGCGCGCACCAGCACCAGACCGCCGCCGGCCGCGCCGCTGCTGGCGAGACCGGCGCCGGGCGTGCCGGTGGAGTTGTTGGTGGTGCCGGCCCCGCCGCCACCGCCCATGACCAGCGCCGTGGCGGTCGGTGTGACCCCCGCCCCGCCGCGCCCGCCGATGTCCAGCTGGCCGCTCCACGTGCGCCCGCCCTTGCCGCCGGCCCCGGCGCCCGCCCCGCCGCCGCCGCCGCTGTTCTGGTCGTTCGCGGCGGGGTTGCCGTCGTTGCCGCCCCCGCCCGCGTTGCCCGGCGCGCCCTGGGCCGAGCTGCCGTTCGGGTAGCCCTCCACGCCGGTGTCCAGCAGCGTTCCGCCCGTTTCCGTGCCGGTCGCGTCCATCGTGGGCTGATTCACGTACCGCGGCGTCCCGGCAATGCCTCCACCCTTCTGGGCGTGGTAGGCGTTGGTCGCCGGACTGCGGTAATCCGCATTGCTGCCGCCGGTGGCCCCGCCCAGTGCCCGGCCGCCGCCGCCCCGGAAGCCCAGGCCGCTCACGGTGATGGAGCCCGAGTTCAGGCCCAGCGAGCCGGCCACGTCGATGGCAACCACGCCGCCAGTCGTGCCGTTCCACGCGGGCGCGCTCAGCGCGGAGCCCAGGGTGGCGCTGCTGTACTGCGGCACGCGGATCACCTGGAAGCGCTTGGCTCCGCTGGTGGTCGTGTACGCGCTGTCGGTGTAAGTGTTGATCAGGCCGCCGCCGGTGCCGTCGCCCTTGATGCTGACGCTGCCGCCACCGCTGCTCGAGGAGGTCGCCACGACGTACTCGTACTTGCCGGCGCCCACGGCGCTGACCGTGCCGTAGGTGTTGTTGTTGGTGGTGTTCAGCGTGGCGTCCTGCATCTGGATCACGAGCAGCAGGTCGCCCGGGGTGATGGAGGTGCTGGCGCCGGCCGACGTGCCCAGGCTCAGGGTGGTGGCGCCCGCCGCCGCGCTGGCCGCGCCGGGATAGTAGGTGTTCACCACGCCCGTGATGCCGGTGCCCACGCCGTCCTTGCCGGGAGCAGGACACGTGAGGGCCGCGGCGGACGGGCTGAGCAGCGCCGCCAGGAGCAGCGCCGGGTGGCGGTACAGGTGGCTCAGGAAAGTGCGCTTCACGGCTGGTCCCCCAGGGTCTCGTCGATGGTCAGGTCGAGGCGCAGATACGCGCCCTGCTTGGTGTAGGTGGTGCCCAGGCCCTCGAAGCCGACCGGGTTGTAGCCGGCGGTGAGCCACGTGCCGGGTAGCACCCGCACGCTGCCCTCCACGCCGTAGCCGTACTGGGTGCTGCCACTGCCGGGCTGCGTGATCATGCGGCCCCACGCGCCCACGCCGAAGCGGTCCCCGAAGTAGTACGTGCCGCCCAGGCCGAGCTGCGCCGTGAAGGAGTCCGGGTCGCTGAGCAGCGTGCGGGTGTCAACGCCAGCGCGCACGGCGTAGGTGGGCTGGCGGTATTCGGCGGCGAGGTTCGTGCTGAATTCCGGGGCGCCGCCCGCGAGGGTGCCGGTCACGTAGCGCGCGGTGCCCAGCGAGGTCACGGTGCGGCCGCGGTACGCGTAGCCCACGGCGGCGCGCACACCGCTCTTCCCGGCGCCGAACTCGGCCAGGCCGTCGGCGGTGAGGGTCAGCTGGTCGCTGAGCTGCCCGCTCACGCCCGAGCGCAGCACCACGCCGAAGCCCTCGGCGCGGGACGTCACGTCGGCGCCCAGCGTGGCGCTCACGCGGTCGGTCTTGTAGTTCACGTCGGCGCCGGCCCCGAGTTCGGTGCGGTTGCTGACCACGTCGTACAGGGCGCTGGCGCGCAGGCCCACGTTCACGCGGTCACTCAGGGGCAGGGCGGTGGTCACGCCGAAGCGCGCGCGGTTGCCCTGCCCACCGCTGCCCGGCAGGTCGTAGGCGAGCTGGTAGGTGGTGGCGCCCACGCGGCTGTCCAGCGTCAGGGCGGCGCGCTGGCCGGTCTTCCAGTTCAGCTCGTCGTGCAGGCCCACGCTCAGGGTGTCGCTCAGGGCGTAGCGGACGTTGAAGGTCGTGGTGGGATCGAGGGTGCCGCCCGCGTCGCCCAGCGGCTGCACGTGCGTGACGTCCACGTCCACGGGCGCGCGGTGGTACCCGAAGCCGATCACCGCGCCCACGCCGGCGGTGTCGCCCAGTCCGGCGCGCAGGCCCGCCCCGACCGTGAAGGGCGCGAGCTGGTAGTCGGCGCGGGCGGTCACGCTGCCGCCCTGGGCGCGCGCGGCGCCGCTGCCGCTGTCGTGGTACTCGGCCTGCGCGCTGATTCCCAGCGCCGGCGTGAGTTTGGCCGCCGCGTCCACGCCCGCGCTCAGGCCCGGCGTCATGGGCGACAGGCCCGCGTAGGTGCTGTCCTGATACCGCACGCGGGCCGCGACGGTCGCGTTGGCCCCCACGGCGGCGCCCGCGTCCAGGCTGGCCTGGAGGCCGCCGGAGTACGCGACCAGGCCGTCGGCACGCACGGTGCCGTCGTCGTAGGTGGCGCGCGCGCCGGTCGTGACGGTGTCGTCCAGGCTCACGACCGCCACGCCCACGCTGGCGTGCTCGCCCCGGACCTTGACCTGCGCGCCGAAGGCGGCGCCGCGCTGCGCCAGGGGATCGCTCAGGCGGTAGCTGGCGAGCACCACCACGTCGTTCAGGTCTGCGTCCACCGCGTCGAGCGCGCGTGCCAGCGTGATGATGCCGGTCTTCAGGTCGAGCAGGTAGTCCGCGTTGCGGGTCAGCCGGACGCGGCGCAGCTCCTTGCCGGTGCCGCGTTCCAGCGTCACGATCTCCAGGGTGTCGCTGCCGCCCGCGATGTCGCCCCGGCCCAGGCGCAGCAGCCGGGTGCCTTCCGGAATCAGCTTCTGGGCGCTCACGCGGTCCTCGGGCACCAGCGCGGCGAAGCCCGAGACCTGCACGTCGCCCTTGCTGGACGCGGTCAGGGCCGTGAGCTCCTCGCCGACGTGCAGCACGTCCACCGGCAGCGCCGTGCGGCGGTACGCGACGCGGAAGTCCGGGTGGTCGTAGGTCAGCGCGACCGGGTCGATGCCCTGCAGCGGCACGCTCTGCACCGAGCTGTCGCCGTACGCGGCGTAACGCTTGAGGGTGTCGCGGTCCGTGGGCAGGCCGTCGGTGTCGGCCGAGAGGTACAGCTTGCCGCCGGCGAGTGGGGTTTCCAGGGACGCGCGCGCCTGCACACGCAGGTCGTCGAGGCCCAGGTTGCCGTCCAGGCCCAGCGTGGCGCTGACCATCCCGACGCCCACGCGGCTCTGGTCCGGCGTGACCTCGAAGGTGTAGCGGCGCACGTCGGTGCCCTGCTGCACGGCGAGGTGCAGGGTGGTGGGCGTCGCCTGCGGCTGCAGCACGAGTTCGCCCTCGCCGCCGTCCAGCCGCACCTGGTAGCCGGACGTGCCGGGTTCCGCGTCGGCCGCGAGCGGTTCGAGCGAGCTGTTGACGGTCACGCTGGGCTGGTCCGTCAGGTTGCCCTGGGCGTCCAGGGTACGGATCTTCACGCGCAGCGGGCTGCTGCCGTCCGCGACCAGGCGGACGGGCGTGACCTCGGTGCGTGCGGTGGCGCCCACCAGCTGCACGTGGACGGTGTCGGGGCCGGAGCTCAGGGTGTTGCGCCCCGGCGCGAGGAGCACGCCCACGTACGTGACGCGCCGCGCGCCGTCGGCGGCGGTGGTGATCTCGCCGATCTGGTCGTCCTTGACGGCCTGGCCGTTCACGCTCAGGGCGGCGTCCTGCCCGGCCGGCACCTGCACCGTCACGCTGATGCGGTCGCGCACGCGGATCAGGCTGCCGTCCAGCGGCAGGGCGATCCGGCCCGCGTTCTGCGTGGGGGCCGGCGTGCTCAGCGGCCGGGCGGCCGCCAGGTCTGCCGCGTCGATCCGGCCCTCCAGCACCTCGCTGCGGTCACCGGTGTAGCGGGCGAGCAGCGCGGGCCGTGGCAACGCGCCCAGCGCGCCCGTATGCGCCAGCGAGTACGTGACGGTGCCGCGCATGGCCGTGCCGCTGCGGGCGCCGGTACCGGGCAGCGCCCAGTACAGCGTGCCGCCCGGGCCGCGCAGCGGGTCCGGCAGCGCCGTGTCGCCCGAGCGGGAGCTGCCGGGCACGTAGGTGGCGCCGTCCGGCACGGTGTGCGCGATCACCACTTCGGTCGCCTGCACCGGCGCGTCGTAGGGCAGCAGCACCCGGCTCACTCGGCGCTGCGCCGGCGCCGCCGCGGCCACCGGGGTGGGGGTCGGGGCAGGCCGCTGCACGGTCACGGTCGCGGCCGAGGTCTGGGTGGCGGCGCAGTCCGGCGTGCTCAGCTGCGCGCGCAGCTGCACCGGCCCGCTCATGCCCACGCGGGCGCGGTAGCTCAGGACGCGGGTCTCGCCGGGGGCCAGCCGGCCCGTGAAGTGGGGGCTGTCCAGCTGCGTCAGGTTCCCGTCGGCGGTGTCGGTCAGGTCGTACAGCACCGGGCGGGCGGCGGTGTTCGTGACGCGCAGGCCCACCGTCAGCTCGCTGCCCGGCGCGGCGTCTCCTATCGCGTCGCGGCTGAGCTGCAGGCTCGTCACGTCCGGCTGCACGTCCAGCGCCAGCGTCTGCTCCTGCTCCCACGGGGCCAGGCGGGCGGTCACGTTCAGCGGTCCGGGGGTGGTGGCGGTGCCGGTCACGCGCAGCTCGCCCGGGCGCAGGGCGCTCAGGGTGCCGTCCAGCGTCCGCGTGCCCGTGATCTCCAGGCCCGGCGCGTCCACGCTGAGGCGCATGGGCAGCTCGCCGCCGAAATCCGTGCTGGCACGGGCGGTCAGCGTGACGGTGTCGCCCACGCAGACCTCGGTCTTGTCGGCCTGCAGGCTGAGTTTGACCTGCGGGCGGATCTGCACGCGCGCGCCGGCGCCGCTGCCCTGGAGCACCGTCACGCGGCTGGTGTCCACCGCGACCTCGGCGCCGGGCACCGGTACCGGCACCACGGTGTACGTGCCGGCCTCGACCGTGCGCTCGGCGGTGCCGTTCACCGTCACGGGCGTGTCACCCACCGTGACGTCGGCGGTGGTGGGCTGCGCGCCGCCTGGCAGCAGCAGCTCGGCCGTCACGCGCAGCGTGCCGGTGTGGTCCACGCGGCTCACCACGATGGGCGTCGCGCTGCCGGCGCGCGTCAGGCTGAAGCCCACGGTGTTGCTGAACTGCCGCGCCGCGGCCGGCTGGCGCAGCTCCACGGTGTAGGTCCCCGCGGCGGCGGGCAGCGTGATGTCGCTGAACGCGAGGTCCGCGCTGACCGTCAGGGGACTCACGTTGCCATCGGCGTCTCGCAGCTGCGCCTCGAGTTCGGTGGGGCCGTCGCCGTCGTACATGCGCAGCACGTGCGGCTGGCCGTCGGTGGTGACCTTCACGGCCGGCACCCACGCGCGCGAATGGACATTCACGCGCAGGCGGTCCGTGCTGATCATGGCGCTCACGCCGGCCAGCCGCACCGCGAAGGTGTTCTTGCCGTTGCCCTGCGTGGCGGCCACGACCCGGTACGACCCGGCCGGCAGGTCCTGGTCGACCAGGGTCTCCCAGCCGTGCGCGCCGGGCGTGAAGGTGCGCGCCAGCAGCACGCTGCCGTCGGGGCGCAGCAGGGTGAAGGTGGTGGTCACGGCGCTGCGGTTCCCGTCGTACTGCTCGTCGCCGTAGTAGGTGTCGCTGCGGTAGTCGCCCTGATCCACACGCGGCGAGTACAGTTCCAGGCGCACGCGGCCGGTCGTGGGCACGTCCAGCGTGAGGTTCTGGTCGCCGACCGTCCACATCAGGCGGTCACCGACCGAGGTCAGGGGCAGACTGGTGTCCTGATCCGGCGCGGCGGCGCCGGCTGCGGCGCCCGCCATCAGCAGGGCCGTCAGGGCAAGGACGAGTCGGTTGGCGTTCGGCTTCACGTTAGTACCTCCAGCTCAGCACCGGATCCGTGGTGGCGGCCCGGGGCTCGCCCGCCCACGAGAAGCGGTAGGTGAGCGTGAATTCACCCGATTGGAGGGTACCGATGTAGGTATTGCGTCCGTCTTTCAAAGTGGCGCCGTCCGGCAGCGCGTCCGTCAGCTGCACGTCCTCCAGCGTCCGGGGCGTGCTCACGCGCAGCGTCACCACGTAGCCGTCCGGGACCATGGCGACGGTCTTGTCCAGCGTGACGTCCCCGATCAGCAGCGTCGTGCTGCGCAGCACGTCGATGTCTCCGCCCAGCGGGGCGAGCGGGAAGTCCACGCTGGTCAGGCCGCGGAGCTGCACGCTGCGGGTGCCGCTCAGGCCGCCGTCCTGCGGGAGGCGCAGCGGCGGGTACGGCGTGGTGCCGGGGTCCAGGCGCAGCGCCTGAGCGCCCTGGGGCACATTCGGGAACGAGTAGCGGCCGTGGTCGTCGGTCAGGGCCTGGCGGCCCCCGGCGAGCAGCACGCGGGCGCGCGGCACCGGCGTGTCGAGGCCCGGATCGAAGCGGCCGTCGCGGTTGCGGTCCACGTAGACCACGCCCACGATGTCCGCCACAGGCGCGAACAGCAGCGCGCGGAGCTTGATCACGGCCGTGGCGCGGTTGCTGGCGACCGCGCGGGCCACGCCGCCCGCCCCGGTCCCGCTGACCACCACGGAGTTCACCAGGTCGCCGGCCGCCTCAGGCGTCACGCGCGTCTGGTACGCGAGGGTCACGGCCTGCCCGGCGGGCAGCGACGCCAGCGTCCAGTGCAGCGCGCCGTTCGTGATCGCCGGGTCGCCCACGGGCTGCCCGTTCAGGACGCTGCTGCCCGGCACGTACGCCAGGCCACGGGCCGGCGTATCGGTCACGTCGGCGTCCACGATGGCGGTCGTGGCGGAGGTGTTGGTGATGGTCAGGGTGTACGTCAGGAGATCCCCGAAGGTGGCCTCCTTGGCGCTGACGGTCTTCGTGATCTGCAGCTGCGCGCTCCACACCGGCGTGCTGACCTCGTTGCTGGGCAGCGGCCGGGCCACTTCGCGCGTGGTCAGGGTGAAGGTGTTGCGCAGCGCCTCGCCGTCCACCGCACGGGCGCTGACGGTCGTGGCGATCTCCAGCGTGCGGGTCTCGCCAGGGGCGAGCGTGCCCAGCGTCCACGTGACGGTCTGCGCGCCGGGCTGGCCGCTGGTCACGCCGCCCGCCGACGCGGATACCACGTCCACGTGTGCCGGCACCGGGTCGCTCACCACGGCGTCCGAGAGGGGGTGCGTGTAGGGGTTGCGCACCGTCAGGGTGTACGTGACGTGATCCCCGACCGCGACAGTGTTCCCGGCCGGCACCGCCACACGCTGGCCGTCGGCGGCCGTGGTGGTTGCCGTGTACGCCTTGGTCAGTTCCGGCAGGCCGGTCTCGACGGCCGCCACGGTGTCGTGGGTGGTGTTCGACTCGCCGCGCGTGCCCTTCGCGGTGACCACGGCGTCGAGCGGTCCGCGCTGCGCGTCGTAGCACACGCGCACCACCGTGCTCTGGCCGGGGTCGAGCGTCACGGGCTGGGGCAGCGGCGTGCCGGCGGCCGTGAGCAGCGTGGCGGTGGCCGCGCCCTGCGGGTACGTGACCGCGAGCGTGAAGTCGTCGCGCACGTCGCCGGTGTTCAGCAGGGTGTGGTCGAAGCACACCGCCTGCCCGGCCACCGCGAAGGGCACGCCCTGCGAGTCGGCCGCGCTGCCCTCGGGCGCCTGTGGCATCCCGACCGGGCCGAGGGCCACGTCCGGCGAGTAGCGCACGTCCGCGCTGGCGCTGGCGCTCACGGTGGCGCCCCCGCTCTCCGCGGTGGCGATGTTCTGGATCACGTGGTTCTCGGCCGCCGCGCCGGCCAGCATGCGGAAGGTCACGGTCACGGTGTCGTCCGGCGCGAGGCTGGGCACGCCCACCCGCACGCCGCGCACCGGCGGCGTCTCGGTGGCGCTCCACGTGGTGCCGTCGCTGGTGTACTCCAGGGTGCCCGCGCTGGCCTGGGCGCTGCCGGGCACGAAGGTCAGCCCCTGCGCGGCCTGCGCGTCCAGCGCGTCCGTCAGCAGCACCGAGCGGCTGCCCCCCTGCCCGCTGTTGGTCACGGTGAGCGTCACGGTGGTCTCGCGGCCGGGGCGCACCACGGCGGGCGTGAAGGTCTTGGTCACGCCCAGCACCGGGGGCGGCCCCACGCGCACGCGGCTCACATTGTTCGCGTCCTGCATGCCGCCTGCGCAGCCCGCCACCACGTTCACGTAGGCGTCGCCCTGGGCGTTGCCGGTGTCCACGACCAGCAGCAGCGGCGCCTGCGCGTCGGCGTCCAGGGTCACGCTGCTCACCTCGGTCTCGGCGGCGTCCAGCTGCCCGTTGCCGTTCGCGTCCAGGAACACGCGCGCGGTGGGGCTGATGGTGCTGCTGGCGTCCAGTGTCACCTGCACCGGCAGGGTCTGCGTGGCGTTGCCAGTGTTCACCACCGCGTACGGGAACACGGCGCGTTCGCCGGGCAGCAGCGTGGCGCTGCGGGCCGGCTGCGCGGGCGTGCCGTCCGGGGTCACGCTGACCGAGCACACCGCCTGCACCGTGGTGCTCACGGTGTTCGAGTCGGCGTTCTGCGCGTCGGGCAGGTCCGGGGTGCCGAACACGGCCGAGGCCTGGTTGCGGATGACGGTGCCGGCCGGCGTACCGACCGCGCCCGCCACGCTGACCAGCGTGAGCAGGCCGAGCATGGCGGAGCGGAAGAGAGACGAGGCAACGCTGTTCACGGGAAGCT
Source organism: Deinococcus metalli (assembly GCF_014201805.1). NCBI lineage: Bacteria > Thermotogati > Deinococcota > Deinococci > Deinococcales > Deinococcaceae > Deinococcus > Deinococcus metalli. The sequence continues at coordinate 52,652 of NZ_JACHFK010000008.1, forward strand.
CCTGGACATCGGGTCAGAGGGTGGGCGCCGGGACACAGGCAGGGGAGGCCGCACGAGCAAAAGGGTCGAGCCGAAAAGACGTTTCTGGTGTTGAGGAGCCCGGCACGCGCGGTGAAGCGTGCCGGGCAGGGAAGGCTTACTTGACGGTGACGACGAAGTCCACGCTGAACGTCGCGCCGGGCGCGAGGTCATCGGGAATCAGGTCGCTGTTCACGTCGAGCGCGGTGTCGATGACCGTGCCGGCGGCCAGACCGTTGGCGGGCGCGGTGGCCGACCACGTGCCGGAGTTGCCGCCCACGCGGTAGATGGTCTTGGTAGCGGTGGGGAACAGGGCCACGCTGGACAGTTCGGTGTTGGCCGGCACCGTGTCGCGCAGGAAGAACTTGGTCACGGCGGTGTTGTAGTTGTTCTTCGCGGTGATGCGGTAGCTGATCTGGTCGCCGGGCTTCGCGCCGTTCGCGCCGGTGGCGGTGTAGCCGGCCGGGTTCGGGATGCCCTTCATCGGATCGCTGCCGGCGGCCACGCCGGACTTCGCAACGAACTTCGCGACCGGCACGCTGCCGGCGGCCGACACGCGCACGATGTCGTTGCTGTCCGTGATGCTGACGGTGCTGTAGTTGCCGGTGGCCGTCTGGCTGACCGTGTAGTCCCCGGTCTTGGTGCCGGCGGGCGTCTGCACGACCGCGACGGGCTTGTACTCGGTGCCGGGCGCGATGACCGGCGTGATGAACTTGTTGTAGTCGGCGCTGGCAGGATCGGTGCTGACGCGCGGCAGCAGGGTGCCGTCGGGCGCGTAGTACAGCACCGGCACCACGGTGGGGGCGCCGCTCACGGCGTCCGTGAAGGTCACGCTGCCGCTCAGGGTGTAGGAGTCGTTGTACTGGCCGGTGTTCGCGACGTCCATCGGGAACGCGGCCGTGCGGTCGCCACCCACGCCGCCGTCCGGGCTGGTCGGGCCGCCGGTCGCGCCGCTGGGGTCGACGGTCTGCACGGCGACCGGCGTGGTGTCGGTGCCCTGCGCGGTGGTGGCGTCACCGAACTGCGCGGCGGGCGGCAGGATGGTGTTGCGGGTCGCGGAGTTCGACACGACGTCCGCGTCCTTGAGCGAGTCCGCGCCGATCAGCACGCTGACCGCGCTGACGAAATCGGTGTCGCTGGGGTCCGGGAAGGTCACCTGCACGCGGTACACGCCGGTGCTGCCGCTCGGCACGGTCACGGTCGGGTACAGCGCGGCGGTCGGGTTGGCGGGGTCCGTGGACTTCTTGATCACGGCGCCCGTGACGGGATCCAGGAAGCTGACCTTCACGCCGGTCGTGCTGTTGGTGAACACGCCGGTGGTGTCGTCGTAGGTGTACGCGGGGTCCGCGGTGCCGTCGGCCAGCACCGGGTACAGCTGCACGACGTCCGTGGCCGTGCCGGTGTTCTTGATGGTGTTCGTGAACACGACCGTGTCGGGGGTGGCGTTGGTGTCGGCCTTGGGGTACGCGATCTGCTCGTCGGTGGCCAGGTTGGTCGTGATGGGCGTGCCGCCGGGTGTGGGGTCCGACGCGGGCGCGCCGGGCGTGACGTAGCCGGGCGCGGCCACGACCGGGGTGTTGTCGTTCGGCTTGCCGGTCGTCTCGGTGGGCGCGTCCACGCTGGTGACCGGCGGGATCAGCGCCGGGTTGGTGATGGGCTGGCCGCCGCTGTCGACGGGGTTGGTGGCGCTGGTGTTGGGGTTGTTGTCCAGCGAGGGCGTGTACACGGTCACGCGCACGAACTGGCGGTCCGTGGCGGCGGCCTTGCCGTCCTCGTTCACGGTGGTGCCGCTGGCGTAGCCGTTGCCGGGCGTGACCAGCGGGTCGGCGCCCTGCGTGCCGGTCACGGTGCCCACCGGGCTCGCGCCGAACACCTTGCTGGAGTCGATCTGCGCCGGGTCGGTCGGCAGCGTGACCACCTGGATGATCTTGATGATCCCGCTGAAGCTCTCGTCGACCCCGGTGGTGGCCGGGTCGTCGGCGCGCTGCGGGTTCACGGTCACGCTGCCGCTGGTGATCTCGGCGCCCTGGCTGCCGTCTGCGTTGGCGTAGTAGTACTTCACGACCTCGCCGCCGGCGCTGCCGCTGGTGTCGGCGGCCAGCGCGATGCTCAGCGCGACGTTGCCGTTATTCACCAGCGAGTAGTTGGTGGGAACCTTCTGGCCGGGCACCGCGCCCGTGACGACCACCGTGGTGGTGTTCAGGGCGTTCTGCGTGCCGCCGTCGGTGGTGCCGTCGGAGTACGTGACGTCGAAGGCAGGCTTGGGCAGCACCACCGTGGACACGGTGTTCGACGGGCTGCTGATGTTCTTGGTGGGGTCCGTGGGGTTGTTGGGGTCCGGGAACTCGGCGCTGGCGGTGTTCGTGATGGTGGTGCCGGCCAGCGTGCCGGCGGCGCTGGCAGATCCGGCGGCCAGCGCGGCGATCAGGGCGAGTAGGGCGGGGGCTTTTTGCATGACTTCCTCCAGGGCGGGAGCGGTGGGGGTCGGTGGATGGACTTCCGGCGGCCGGAAGCGGGAGGGCCGGGGTTACTTGACCTGGATGCGGTAGCCGAGCTTCAGGGCGCTCTGCGCGGCGAGTTCGGTGACGTACCAGCGCACGGCCGTGTACTCGCTGGGCTTGACCTCGACCTGCTTAGAGACGCTCTTGCCGTTCTCGGTGACCGTCACGGTCTTCATCAGCGGGGCCGGCGCGAAGGTCTTGCCGCCGTCGACCGAGTACTCGGTGCGCAGCGAGGCCAGGCCGGACTCGGGCGCCAGGTACACCGTGTTCTTCGGCACGGGCAGCGTGACCGGGAAGTTCAGGACGGCCTTGCTGCCGGTGTTCTTCACAGTGACGATCTGGCTCAGCACGTCGCCCGGCAGCACGTTGCCGGGGCTCGGCACGAGCTGCTCGGTGGTCTTGCCGTCGGCCTTCACGGTGTGCACGGCGAACAGCGCGAGGTTCAGGACGACCGGGGTGGCCGCCTGGGCCAGAGCGGTCCCGACCCCGAGGATGGCGAGCAGAAAGGGCGTGAGGGGTTTCATAACGGTCTCCTTCGGGGGCGTTGCTGTGGACGACGGCGGTCTTCCGGTCCTGGGTCGGTCTTGCCAGAATCGAAATCACGGTAAGGAGCGCCGTCTTACCTATTGCTTACTTCCCCTTCATTTTTTGAGCAAAAGTGCCGTTTTGCCCGCATCTCCCGCCCATGCAATCGATTGCGGCCGGCACCCATCACGGGGTACAGCGCGGCCGTCGGGGCTGGCCGTCCCGATCCGGGCCGTCCACGTTGACTCGCCACGCGTCAAGCCCCCGGTGCCGGCCGCAGGGACGCGGCGCACGCCGGGGGCAGTCGGCCCGGCCTCAGTTCAGGGGCGGAATCTCGTTGTCCGGCTGCACCGGCGTCTGGTCCGGGGCGGGCGCCGCTTCCGGGGGCAGGGGGTCTTGCAGCGGATCGCCGGAGACCACGGCGCCCGGACCCGTGGTGTCCGGCGCCCCGCCGTCCGGCGTGGCGGCGCCGTCCGCCGGCAGGGCGTCGGGCTCGGCGGGCACCGCCTCGGGCGGCGCGGCGTCCACCACGCCGGCATCGCTGGGGGCAGCGTCCGGCGTGGGCGTCACGCTGTCGGCCGGGGGCGCGCTGTCCACCAGATCGGCCCCGGTGTCGGCGGGCGCGGGGTCCGGCGTCGTGCCGTCCGGAGCGGCCGGAGCCACGTCCGCGGGGGTGTCCTGCGCTGCGGGGGCCGGGTCTTGGACAGGGCCCAGCTCGGGGTCCGGGATCACTGCCGGGGCGGGGTCCGGCGCCGGGGGCCGCGTGCGGCGCGTGAAGAAGCCGCCGCCCTGCGCGCCGCTGCCGTCACGCGCGACCGGTTCCTGGTCGGCCTCGGCCGTGCGGAAGGCCATCTCCACCTGCCGCACGGTGCGGTACGTGATGCCCCCCGGTTCCTGAAAGGTGGCGGGCGACTGGCCCTGGAGGGCGCCCGCCACCGCCTGCTGCCACACCGGCGTGGGCACCTCGCCGCTGTACGCCCAGCCGGGCAGCGCGCCGCCGTCCTGCTTTCCGACCCACACCGCGCCCGCGACGGTGGGCGTGACACCTGCGAACCACAGGTCCTTCACGTCGTTGGTGGTGCCGGTCTTGCCGCCGACCGGCCATCCGGCGATCTGCGCCCGGGTCGCCAGGCCGCCCTGTGACTCGCTCAGGTCATTGACCACCCCACGCAGCATGTCCAGGCCCAGGAACGCCGTCTGGGCGTCCCACACGCGGTGCGGGGTGGGCGCCGGGCGCGAGTACAGCACCTGGCCGCGCGCGTCCTCGGCCCGCCGCACCATGGTCGGGGCGTAGTACAGCCCGCCGTTGGCGAAGGTGGCGTACGCCTCGGCCATCTGGAGCGGGCTGGCCTCCAGCGTGCCGATGGTGAGCGACAGGCCGCCCTCGGCCGGTGGGGTCAGGCCCAGGTCGCGCAGCTTCGCCTCGAAGGTCGGCACGCCGATCTCCTGCCCGATCCGCACGGTGGGCAGGTTCAGCGAGTGGTCCAGGGCGTAACGCATGGTCACGTAGCGCCCGGTCCAGCGCCCGTCGTAGTTCTGCGGCTGGTAGTCGCCGTTCAGGGGCGAGTCCAGCACGGTGTCGCTCTGCTTCCAGCCCTTCTGGAGCGCCAGCGTGTACAGCAGCGGCTTGATGGAACTGCCGACCTGCCGGCGCGCCTGGGTGGCGTTGTTCCAGTCGCTGGCGCGCCCGCCCGTGAGTTTCTGCCCCACCAGCGCCATGACCTCGCCGTTCACGGGGCTCACCAGCGCGATGCCCAGGGTCGCGCCGTCCGGCAGTTCGGCGCTGCGGCTGGCCTGCTCGGCGGCCTGCTGCGCGGCCACGCTCATGCCGGTGTAGATGCGCCCGCCGCCGTACAGCGCCTTGCGCCCGATGATCGGCAGCAGCTCTTTTTCCACCGCCTGGAGGTAATGCTGGTACGCGTCTTTCGGGGCGTCCTGCGACTCGAAGGCCGTGATGTTCTCCTGCAGTCTCCCGGGACGTTCCAGCACCGCCGAGCGCACCGTGCCGTTCTCGTTCCAGCCGATGCGCCACCCGGCCGGATAGATGGGCGTCTTCCACGCCTCGTTCGCCTGCGCCTGCGTGACCCGGCCGTCCTCGACCATGCGCGACAGCAGGTCCTTCATCAGCGGGCGGTAGGCCTTGAAGTCCTTGTAGCGGCGGTTCGGGGCGGGAATGATGGTCGCCAGGTACACGCTCTCGGCGAGGTTCAGCTCCGAGGCGTCCTTGCGGAAGTACGCGTGCGCGGCCGTGCCCGCCCCGACGATGTCGCTGCGCCCGCCGTCGCCCCAGTACACGATGTTCAGGTACGCGTTCAGGATCTTCTGCTTGTCGAAGTTGCGGTCGAGCTGGTACGCCAGGACCGCCTCCTTGAACTTGCGCTCGGGCGTGCGGGCCGCGTGCAGGTCCGAGAGCAGGGTGTTCTTGACCACCTGCTGCGTGATCGAGCTGCCGCCCTCCAGGTCGTTTTTCAGCAGGCCCTTGAGCAGCCCGCGCGCGATCCCGATGTAGTCCACGCCGTGGTGCTCGTAGAAGCGCCGGTCCTCGCTGGTCACCACCGCCTTCTGGAGCGGCGCGGCGATCTGCGAGAGCGGCAGCAGGTTGCGGTTCACGCCGCCCGACGAGTCCAGGCTGGGCGTCAGCGTGCCGACCAGCGTGCCGGCGCGGTCGTATACGCGGGTCTGGCCGCTGAACTCCAGCACGTCCAGATCCGACACGCTGGGCAGGTCGCGGCCCCAGGCGTACCACATGCCGCCCACGCCGCCCACCACGACCATCAGCGCGGCCCCCAGACCGGTCAGCCACTTCATCCAGACCACTCTACCGGGCCGGGATGTGAGCCGACCGGGCGGAGCTTACGCTCGGGAAACTGGCGTGTTGCACGGAACCCCACGCTCCAAGTGTGCGCGCCGCCGGCCACGGAATCGTCCACCCTAAGCATGAGCCCGGTCAGCTCCTTCAGTGCCTGAACTATTGCCAGACCTGGATAGTATGATGTTAGGATAGTTGCGAAATGGAACTACCTGACGCCGACCAACGTCCTGCCGACACCCCCTCCGCGGCCTCCGAGGCGGCCGTGACCGAACTGATGTCCGCGTGGTGGGCGGCCACCCAGGCCATGAAGCGCCACGTGGCGCCGATGCTGGCGCGCGAACACGGCCTAGAGTTCAAGGACTTCGTTGCCCTGAGCGCCATCGAATCCGGCGCCAACTACCCCGGCCTGATCTGTGGCCGCCTGACCATGACGCCCAGCACCGTGTCCCGCGTGATCGACGATCTCGTGAAGGGCGGCCTGATCGTGCGGCGGCTGGACGACGCCGATTCCCGCCGCGTGCAGCTGCACCTCACGCCCGCCGGGGAAGACGTGCTGAGGGCCACACGGCAGACCATGCACGCCGTGCTGCAGCGTGGCCTGAGCGGCCTGCCCGAAGCGCAGGTGCTGGCCTTCGCGCAGGTTCTGCGGCAACTGGGCACCACCTTCCACCAGGTGGACGCCCCGACCGAACCGACCCCCCACCCCGCTCCGGAGGCCGACCAGCCATGACCACATCCAGCACGCCCGTTTCGCCGGCCGCCACGGACACCCCGCCTGAAGCGCACGCCGGACCCACCTTCACCCGCCAGGAAAAGCTGTTCACCATGATCGGCACGCTGCTCGGTATGCTCCTCGCGGCGCTCGACCAGACCATCGTCTCGACCGCCGGGCCGCAGATCCAGAAAGACCTGCGGATCGACCCCAGCCTGTACACCTGGATCACGACCTCGTACCTCGTGGCGTCCACCGTCATGGTGCCCATCTACGGCAAACTGTCCGATCTGTATGGTCGCCGGCGCATCCTGATGTTCGGGATCGTCTCGTTCCTGATCGGGTCGCTGCTGTGCGGCCTGTCCGGCGAGCCGTTCCTGGGGAACATCCTGGGCGGCGGCACCGGGCAGCTCATCGCCTTCCGCGCCATCCAGGGCTTCGGCAGCGCCGCGCTGTTCACCACGGCCTTCGCGGTGGTCTCCGACCTGTTCGCGCCGGCCGAACGCGGCCGCTATACCGGGCTGTTCGGCGCGGTCTTTGGCATCTCCAGCGTGCTCGGGCCGCTGATCGGCGGCTTCCTGACCGATCACCTGAGCTGGCACTGGGTCTTCTACGTGAACCTGCCCATCGGCCTGATCGCCATCGCGTTCATCCTCACGCGCATGCCGGCCCTCAAGCACCTGTACGGCCGGGCCGAGGAAAAACCGCGCCTGGACCTGCTGGGGGCGCTGTGGCTGGTGGTCGCCGTGGTGCCGCTGCTGCTCGCGCTGTCCCTGGGCAAGTCCACCCTGACGCCCGGGGAGACCGGGTTCCTGTGGGGCTCGTGGCAGATCCTGTCCATGTTCGCGGTGGCGGCTGTGGGCACGGCGCTGTTCCTGCTCACCGAGCGCCGCGCGCACGATCCCCTCATGAGCCTGGACCTGTTCCGCAACCGGGTGTTCTCGGTGGGCACGGTCGCCACCTTCCTGCTGGGCATGGCGTTTCTGGGGCCGATCATCTTCCTGCCGCTGTTCATGGTGAACGTGGTGGGCCTGAGCGCCACCAATTCCGGTCTGACCCTGACGCCGCTGGTGCTGGGCCTGGTAGCCGGCAACATCCTCAGCGGGCAACTGGTGACCCGGATTGGCAAGTACAAGGGCATCATGGTCGCCAGCCTGGTGCTGCTGATGGCCGCCTTCTTGGTCATGGGCGTGACCCTGCACCCGGACGCCACCCAGGCGTCCGTCACCTGGAAGATGATCCTGATCGGCCTGGGCCTCGGGCCGTCCATCCCGCTGTACACCCTGGCCATCCAGAACGCCTCAGACCCGCGCCTGACCGGGCAGGTCACGTCGGCCGTCACCTTCTTCCGCAACCTGGGTCAGGTCGTGGGTGTGGCGATCCTGGGCACGCTGTTCGCCAACACCCTGAGCAGCGAACTGACCACCGCCCAGGCGCAGGCGCAGGCCCTGCTGCCCGCCGAGGCCCGCGCACAGTTCGGCACCATCGGTCAGGGCGAGGGCAGCGGCGCGAGCAACTTCAACGTGACCACCATCAAGACCACGGTCAGCGCCAAGCTGGACACCCAGGAGCAGCGGATCACCCGCGCCCTGCGCGACAACGACCCGGCCAGCGTGAAGGCCCTGCTGGCCGACCCGAACACTCCCGAACAGCTGAAAACCGTGCTGGCCGCCGGAGGCATCGACGCGCAGGTGAAGGCCGGCTTCGACGGCGTGCTCGCGGGCATCACGGCCGCCGTCCGCAGCGGCCAGCCCGGCGCACTCGGGGCCCTGGCCGCCAACCCCCAGGTGCCGGCCGCCCTGCGTGCCCAGCTCACTCAGATTCCGCCGCAGGCGATCACCACCACCCAGGGGCAGGACGCCGTGCTGGCCCGCATTAGCGCCGGCCTGAACGCCGCGCAGGCCAGCGCGGCCACCCAGGCCAAGACGAAGGCCGTGGACGCCGCCGTCTCCGCCATCGAGAGCAGCAGAACCAGCATTCTGCACGCCATCGACGTGTTCGGCACCGGCTTCAAGCTTGCCCTGACCGACGCCGTGAGTGTGGTGTTCCGGGTCGGCCTGATCGCCGTCGTGCTGGGGTTCCTGGCCACCCTGATCCTTCCGCAGGTGCCGCTGCGCCGCCGCGCCGGCCCCATGCCCGTGGCAGAGTAAGAGCCGCACTGCCGGTCCCGGCTGACCTGGGGGTGCTCCTCCGGGTCAGCCGCCGTCTGTATGTCCGCGTGGTGTGGCCGTGTGGGCCACGGCGCAGCGCAAACTCCGTAGCATGTCCCGGACTCCATGACCACGCCAGCCGCCACCGACACCCTCTTCCGGCCCATCCTCCGCCTGACGGGGCGGGCGATCACCGACTACGCCATGATCGGAGCGGGTGACCACGTGATGGTCTGCGTGTCGGGCGGCAAGGACAGCTACACGCTGCTGGACGCGCTGCTGCACTTCCAGCGCGCCGCGCCCATCGACTTCCGGGTGACCGCCGTGAACCTCGACCAGGGCCAGCCGGGCTTTCCCACCGGGGTGCTGCCGCGCTACCTGTCGGCGCTGGGCGTGGCGCACGATGTGATCCGTCAGGACACGTACTCGGTGGTCAGGGCGAAGGTGCCGGCGGGCAGAACCACCTGCGCGCTGTGCAGCCGCCTGCGCCGGGGCGCGCTGTACGCCCACGCCCGCCGTATCGGGGCCACGAAGATCGCCCTGGGGCACCACCGCGAGGACATCCTGGAGACGTTCTTGATGAACCTCTTCCACGGCGCGCGCCTAAAGGCCATGCCGCCCAAACTCCAGAGTGACGACGGCACGAACGTCGTGATCCGGCCGCTGGCGTACGTGCCGGAGGCGGACATCGCCGCGTACGCCCGCGCCCGCGCGTTCCCGATCATTCCCTGCGACCTGTGCGGCGCGCAGCCGAACCTCCAGCGCGAGGTCGTGGGCCAGATGCTCCAGGCCTGGGAGCGGGAGCACCCCGGCCGCCTGAACACCGTGCTGCGGGCGCTGGCGACCGTTGATGCCAGCCACCTGCTCGACCGCGCGCTGTTCGACTTCGCGGGCCTGGGCACCGCTCCAGCGCAGGGCGACACGGCCTTCGACGGGGACGACATGGGGGTTCTGGCCGGTGTGCAGGAACTGCCGATGCTGGACTGACCGTCAGCTGTGCCCGACCGTCGCCGTGCCCACGCCCAGTGCCACGTACACGCTGCCCGTGACGTACTTCTGCCGCCGGGCGAAGACCTGGTTGCCGCGCAGCTTCCGGCCCACGCTCCCTGCCAGCAGCGCATACGTGGAGTCGCTGACGGTGGCCAGCGCCAGGAATTCCAGCCCCAGCAGCAGGGTCTGCCCCCACACCGGACCGTGTCCCGGGTGCACGAACTGCGGCAGGAACGCCAGGAAGAAGATCGCCGTCTTGGGGTTCAGGGCGTTGACGGTCGCGCCCTGCCAGAAGATGCGCGCCAGCGGTTGCGTGGGCGGCAGGGCCACATCGGCCACCTCCTCGCGCGACAGCAGCGTGCGGACGCCCAGATAGATCAGGTACGCGGCTCCCACGAACTTCAGGACGCTGAACAGCAGCGCCGACGACAGCACCAGCGCCGACACGCCCACCGTGGCGGCCACGACATGCACCAGCCCGCCCGTCTGCACTCCCAGCGCCGACACCAGCCCCGCCCGGCGGCCCTGCTGCATGGACCGCGCCACGATGTACAGCACGCTCGGCCCCGGGATCAGCAGCAGCGCCAGCGCGGCGACCGCGAAGGTCAGGAGGGTGGGCAGGTCAGGCATGGGGGCCGCCTCCAGCGGCGGGAATGGAGCATGGGCGGTGGGATGGAGCGTCTCTTTTTTCCATCACCGCTCTCTACTTCTCCTCGTCCGGGTAGACCTTGAGTTCCGTGACGTGCGCCCGGTCGGGTCTCGTCAGGGCGTGGGCCACGCTCTTGGCGAGGCCGCGCGGGTCGATCATGGTCTCCCACTTCAGGCCGTCGTCGCGGTTGGCGGGCGTGTCGATGGCGCCCATGGGGTACAGCACCATGCCGCGCACGCCCTTGGCCTTGAGTTCGTCGTGCAGGCTGAGCACGTACGCGCTCAGGGCGGCCTTGCTGGCGGTGTACAGGGCCGCCTTGGGGCCGCTCATGCGGGCGGCCTGCCCGGCGCTGACGCCCAGGATCAGGCCGTCTTTCTGCCGCAGCATGTGCGGCAGCACGCCCTGCACAGCGTGGAACAGCGAGAGCATGTTGGCATCGAACATCCGGCGGTAGTCCTCGGTGGTGGCCTTCTGCGCGTCCTGCATGGCGAAGGTGCCGACCGTGTGGACCAGTATGTCCACCTTGACCTTGCGGAGGTCCTCGACGCTGCTCTCCTGCGTGAGGTCGACGTCGATCACCTCGGTGGCGGGAAAGCGGTCGGCCGCGCGCTCAAGCGCGTCACCGCGCCCGACGAGCACCATCTGGGCGCCGGCATCTTCGAGTTCCTGCGCGATGGCGGTTGCCAGGGCACCGCCGGCGCCGGTGAGCATGACAGTGGAGGAGCCGAGGTTCGCCATGCCTACAGCGTAGCCGCCCTCCGGCTTCAGGGAGCCTTCATGAGGCTAGAGCTGTCCAGCGCGGCCGCCCGCACGTCCGCCCACGCGCCCCGGCCCAGCACAAAGGGCGCGTGCTGGACGGGCGTGGTGACCTCAGGTCCGTCCGGCGCGAGGTACACGTTCACCTCAGACCGGATGCCGAAGCCCCGCGCGGCCGGGTACGTGCCGGGTTCCACGGTCACGCCCAGCCCCGGCGTGAGGGCGCGCGTGTCGTGCGTCTCGTAATCGTCGAGGTTCGCGCCCGACCCGTGGATGGTGACGCCCAGGTCGTGCCCGGTGCGGTGCAGGAAGTGCGGCGCCCACGTGCGGCCCATCGCGTCCCGGGCGGCGCGGTCGGCCATCCAGCCCTGCACGCGGCCCCAGCCGCCCTGCGCGTAGGCGCCGCGGATCAGGTCCAGCGCGGCGTCCCGCGCAGCGGCCACGGCCGCCCACGCGTCCGCGTACTCCGCGCCCGGCTCGTCCGCGTGGCCCACCCACGTCACGTCGGCGAAGGGCCGCCCCGGCTCCTGTGCCCACAGGTCGATCAGCACGCACTCGCCCGGATTCAGGGTCGCGTGCCGCTCGGGGCTGGGCTCGTAATGGCTGTCGGCGGCGTTCACGCCGAAACTCACGTTCACGGGATGCCCCGCGTCCATGCCCGCCGCCGCGATGCGCTCCATGATCACCGCCTGTGCGTCCAGCTCCGTCACGGGCTGCCTGGCACTCAGGCGGTCGTGGATCAGCTCGAAGGCCGCGTCCTTGGCGTCCATCAGCACGTCCACCGCGCGGCGGTGTGCGGCGAGGTCCTCCGGCGACCACGTCAGGAAGGCCTGGAGCAGGTCCGCGCTGCTGACCACCTCGGCCGCGCCCGCGCCCCGAACGCGCTCCAGCGTTCCGGCGTCGACGCGGCTCACGTACGGCACCTCGCCGTTCGGCGAGTATTCCATCGCCACGCGCTTCCCGGCCACCACGCCCGACAGGGCCGCGTCGAGTTCCGCGTGCGCGCCGAAGGGCCGCAGCTCTGCCCCCCACTCCTGGGTGATGGCGCGCCACGTGCCGCCCTCGATGTGGTTGTGCAGCACGACGGCCTGTCCCTCGCGCGGCACCCACACGAAGTAGCGCCGTGTCAGGAAGGCCCCGGCGGGCAGGCCCAGCACCGTCGCCGCGTGCGCGTTCAGGCCCCGGAAGTCGTAGACCAGCCAGCCGTCCAGGTCGGTGGCGGCCAGCGCCGCCTGCATACGGTCAATCGGTGACGTCATGGCACGCAGGGTAGCGCCCGGCCGCGGTGCTCAGTCGGACGGACGGTCGCTGAAGGGGCTGCGGGGCGGACGTGCCGCGTCGGGTCATGCCCCCCCGCGGGGGAGACACACATGTGTACTCCTGTTGAGCTGCCCTTTGCTAGGCTTTGAGATACCTGGACACTTGAAGCGTTACAGGGACTGGCACAGCACATGGAGTGCCAGTCGTTTTCCGGGTGCCAAACCGTCGGCGCCGCACGCACGCCCCTTCCTCCCGTCCCTGGTGACCTGAATGAGCGCTGACTTCGCCGTAACCCTCGACCGGACTGCCCACTCGCGCCTCGCCTTTGCCGCCGAGCCCGTCAAGGTGGGGCCATGGAGCGTGGAGATCGAGACGGCGCGCCCGGCCGTGACCGTGTGGCTGGACGAGGGGCTGCTCGTCGTGATGAAAGGTCAGCTGTACGACCTCGGGCCTGCCGGTCTGCTGGCCATGTACCGGCGCCACGGACAGGACTTTCCCCGGTATGTCGAGGGCTCCTATGCCATGGTGGTGCTCGATCAGCGGGCTGGGCGGGTGTTCGCGGTCACCGACCGGGTGGGTTCACACACCCTGTACGCGGCGCACGACGGCGACCGGGTGCTGATCGCCAGCCGCCCGGACTGGACCGGGTTTCGTGATCGCCCGCTCAGCCTGGCGGGGATCGGCAGCGTGCTGGTCACGGGGGGACTCCAGGGCGGCACGGCCCTGTACGAGGGCGTGTACCCCCTGCGCCGCGCCAGCGTTCACGAGGTGGGAGCAAGGGACCTTCACTCCACGGAGTACTGGTCGCTCGTGTTGAACCACGCCGCGGTGGGCTCTTCGGCAGACTTGTCCATGGAACTGGCCGGTCTGCTGCGCAGCAGCGTGGCGCAGCGGGTACAGGCCAGCGCCGGGCCGCTGGTGCTGTCCCTCAGTGGAGGTTACGATTCGCGCGGCCTGCTGCGGCTGCTGGCCGAGACGGGGCGCGAGGTGCGCACGTTCTCGTACGCGTTGCCTGGCGCGTCGGCCGGCACAGACGCCGCGATTGCGGCCCGGCTCGCCGCCCAGTACGGCATGGAGCATCGGGAGGTGCGCGCGTACCGCGGTGACCTGCGGGCCACGCTTGACCGCAACGTGCGCTGGGGCCATGGAGCGGCGCCGTTCAGCGACGAGGCCGACGCGTGGGATGAGCTGGCCCGGGGCGGCCGGGCCGAAGTGTTTGTCGGGGAGCAGGTGTTCGAACTCAGCAATCCCCCGCGCACGAACCTGGCCGATCAACTGCAACACCAGCGCCTGGGGTCCTTCGAGACGCTGTCGTGGCTCTCGGCCATCATGCCCGCATCGTCTTACGGCAGCATGCGTGACGCCTGGAACGCGGTGTTCGAGCGCGTCGCCGATCAGACGCGTGGCGTGGCCGATCCACGCGATCAGGAACTGACGCTGATGTTGAACGAGAACCTGCCGGGGGCCCTGTTGCCGTGGCGGGACCGCTACGCCGCTCAGCTGGGGAGCGTGCACCAGCCCTACCTGGACTCGAAGATCCTGGATTTCGTGGGACGCGTTCCGCTGAACCTGCTGGCCGGCAAGGCCGTGTTCATTCAGGCGCTGAAAGTGCTCGACCCCGAACTTCTGCGGGTGCCACTGGCCCGCACGCCGGGGTACAAGGCGGACTGGAAGCGCGAGTTCATCACGCAGCGGGACGCCGTGTGGGCGGGCGTGACGGCGAAGGCCAGTCCCCTGGACGCCGTGGTGAGTCCCGAAGTGCTCCGCGGCGTGCTGTACGGGCTGACCCCGGTCTCGGCCGGTGCGACGTGGCGCGGTATGGCGCGCCAGGCTGTCGGACAGCTGCGGCGCCAGCCGCTGGCAACCCGGCTGTTGGGTCCAGCGGTCAACCGGGTCCGGGCCGTGGACGCCGCGACCTTCCTGCGCCGCGCACTGGTGCTGCGGGACGTCCTGGCCGGCACCGCTGACCGCGCCCAGGAGCGGGCCGACATGTTCGAGTCGGTGGATCTGGCGGGCTTCAGCCTGGCGGCTCCCATTCCCTCCGGCGACCTGTTGCGGGAGGAACGTCCGGACCTGCTGCCCCCCGTTCTCACAGACTGAACCGGGGACGGCCGCCGGGCGCGGGCGCGGCGGCCGTCCAGTGACTTCGCGCGGGCGCGCAGTCAGCTGCCGCGCGCGAAGCGGCGTTCCAGGGCGCGCTGCACGAGTTCCAGCGCGCTGCTGATGGCCCAGTAGATCAGCGCGGCGGCCAGGTACGGTCCAAAGGGCTCGAAGGTGCGCGCGATGACCAGCTGGGCGCTGCGCAGCAGTTCCACGACCGTGATCACCGAGACCAGTGAAGTGTCCTTGACCAGGCCGATCAGGGTGTTGCTCAGGCTGGGCAGCGCCACCCGCGCGGCCTGCGGCAGGATGATCAGCCGCATGGTCTGCGACGGGCTCAGGCCCAGGCTGGTCGCGGCCTCCCGCTGCCCCCTGGGAATACTCAGGATAGCGGCGCGGATCGTCTCGGAGAGGTACGCGGCGGCGTTCAGGGTCAAGGCGATGGTGCCGCCCGCGACCGGGTTCAGGGTGATGCCCAGGCTGGGCAGACCGTAGTAGATGACGAAGATCTGCACCAGCAGCGGCGTGCCGCGGATGAACGACACGAACACGCTGCTCACGCCCCGCAGCAGCGAGAAGCGCGAGAGGCGTGCCAGCGCCACCAGGAAGCCCAGCGGCAACCCCAGCAGCATGGCCGCCAGCGCGAAGCCCAGCGTGATGGGCGTGGCGGCCAGCAGCGTTGGCAGCGACTGGACGGCGCTGTTCACCACGAGGTGCAGTTGCTCGGTGTTCATGGGCGCGGGCCTCCAGGGCAGGTCGAACCCCTCCCCAGTGTGCGGGGAGGGGCATGGCGTTCACCTTGAGCCGGGGTTCAGGGTTTGCTGACGTCCTGCCCGAACCACTGGCGGCTGATCTTGGCGTAGGTGCCGTCGGCCTTGAGCTGCAGCAGGGCCTTGTCCACGGCCACCTTCAGGGCCGTGTTGCTCTTCTTCATGGCGATACCGACGGCTTCCGGGCTGCCGATCACGCCCGCACCGCGCACGGGCAGGTTCTGCGACTTGATCAGGTAGCCGACCAGCAGGCGGTCGTTGTACGCGGCGTCCAGACGCCCGGCCGCGAGGTCCGCGAGGTACTCGGGCGCGCCGGGATAGGTCACGACGTTGATGCCGCCGGCGTCACGCAGCTGCTTCTCGAAGTTGCTGCCCAGGCCCACGCCGACGCGCTTGCCGCTGAGGTCGGCCAGCGTCTTGGGCGAGAAGGTGCCGGCCTTCTTCACGATGATCTGCGGGCTGGAGTACGCGTAGGGCGCGCTGAAGCCGATGGTCTTCTGCCGCTCGGCAGTGATGCCCACCTGGTTGACGATCACGTCGTACTTGTTCGCCTGGAGCCCGGCCAGGATGCCGCTCCACTCGGTCAGCACGAACTCGGCCTTCAGGCCCAGCTTGGCGGCCACGGCCTTGGCGATGTCGACGTCAAAGCCGGTGAGCTGGCCCTTATCGTCTTTGTAGGTGAAGGGCGCGTAGGTGCCCTCCATGCCGATCTTCAGGACGCCCTTGGTGAGGGTCGTGGGAGCCGTGGCGGCGGACGCGCTGGCGGCCAGGGCCGCGGTGGACAGCAGGATCAGGTGTTTCATGGCACTCCTTGTGGCGAGGGGCCGTGCGCCCCACAGCTCATTAGTGTACCAAATCTGTCAACTGATGAGTTGCCTGGCCGTCCGGTGTGGGTACATCCCCGGTCTCACCGCTCGGGCGTGGGCCGCTCTGCCGGCAGCGCCGCGCCGGCCCGCGCCGCCAGCCGTCCCACCGTCAGGCCCTGCACGATGATGCTGAACACCACCACCACGTAGGTCATGACCAGGAAGACGTCCCGCTCCGGCCCGGCCGGCAGCGTGAACGCGAGTGCCACACTGATCGCGCCGCGCAGCCCGCCCCACACCAGCAGCCGCCGCGTGAACGGCGCGAAGGCCGTGACGCGCCGCAGCAGCGTGACCGACACCTGAACGCTGAGCGCGCGCGACAGCAGCACCACGGCGGTGGCGATGACCCCCAGGAGCAGCGCCGTGCCGCTGAAGGGCACCGCCACGATCTGCACAGCCAGCAGCGCGAACAGGCACACGTTCAGCACCTCGTCGATCAGGTGCCACACGTGCTCGAACTCCTCGCGGCTGGACAGCGCGCCCGGCACCCGGTCCGTCAGCGCGCCCACCAGCAGGCCCGCCGCCACGGCCGCCAGCGGCGCGGAGGTGTGCAGGTGGAACGCCAGCGCGGTTAGCCCCAGCACCAGCCCCAGCGATACCAGCATCTCGGTCACGAAGTCATTCACGGACTTCAGGGCCACGTACCCGACTGCGCCGAGCGCCGCGCCCAGCAGCAGGCCGCCCGCTGCCTCCTGCACGAAGTACAGCAGCACGTCCAGCGCGCCCGTTCCCGCTCCGTGTCCTGCGCCGCCTGCGGCGATGCCGGCCAGCACCGCGAAGGCCACCACGCCGATCCCGTCGTTGAACAGGCTTTCGCCGGCCACCAGCGTCTCGATCCGGCGCGGCACCTTCGCCTGTTTGAGCATGCCCAGCACCGCCACCGGGTCGGTCGGACTGATCAGCGCGCCGAACAGCAGGCAGAACACGAACGGGACGTCCATACCGAACACGCGCAGCAGACCGTACACCAGCCCGCCCACCAGCGCCGTGGACACGGCCGTGGACAGCAGCGCCAGGGTCGCCACCGGCCAGCGCAGGCTCCACAGCGCGTGTGAGTTCACGCCCAGCGCGCCGGCGAACAGCAGGAACGAGAGCACGCCCTGGAACACGAAGGTGTTGAAGTCGATCCGCAGCGCCGCCACCGCCTGCCGCGCCAGCGGCACCTCTAGGGCGTTCAGCGCGATCAGCCCCAGGCTCAGGAGCAGGCCGCCCACCGTCACGCCGATGGAGGAGGGGAGCTTCAGATACCGGGCGTTCACCAGGGCGAGCACGGCGATCACGCCGGCGAGCAGGGCCATCGAGTCGAGCAGGGGCATGCGGAACACCTCCAGGGCAGGTCGAGCGGATCACGGAGCGGGGCGCGTTGCCCGGGGTGCAAAAAAAGAAGGCTGCCCCCGAGCAGACTCCACCAGGTCGGCGTATGGTCGCCGGAACCCGCCGCACAGGCGCACTTCCGCGGACAGTCTACCGGAGCACGCCGATCTGCGCCGCGGGTACGGTTGACCCGCCCCGGCGCCCCTACACTCCGGGCATGGCCTTCCCGGACCTCCGATCGTTCATGCGCCTTCTCGAAGACCGGGGCGAACTGCTGCGCATCACCGTGCCGGTCAGCCGCGACTTGGAGATCACCGAGATCGCCGACCGCATGGTGAAAAAGGGCGGTCCGGCCCTGCTGTTCGAGAACGTGACCGGCAGCGCGTACCCGGTCGCCATCGGCCTGCTGGGCACGAAGGAGCGGGTGGCGCTGGCGCTGGGCGTGAAGGATCTGGACGACCTCGCCGCGAAGGTGCGTGGCCTGATCGATCTGTCGGGCGGCGGCAGCAAGCTCGGCCTGCTGAGTAACGTCACGAAACTGCGGGACGCCATGCACCTGCCCCCGCGCCGCGTGACCCGCGCGCCGGTGCAGGAGGTCGTGTGGCGCGGCGACGAGGTCGACCTGTCGCGCATTCCGGTGCTGAAATGCTGGCCGCTGGACGGCGGCCCCTTCGTCACGCTGCCCCTGGTGATCACCAAGGACCCCGAGACCGACGAGCGGAATATGGGCATGTACCGCGTGCAGGTCATGGACCGCAACACGACCGGGATGCACTGGCAGCGCCACAAGACCGGCACGCGGCACCTGGAGAAGGCCAAGAAGCTCGGGCGGCGGCTGGAGGTCGCGGTGGCCATTGGCGGCGACCCGGCCCTGATCTATGCCGCGACCGCGCCGCTGCCACCCGTGCCCGGCCTGGACGAGTTCGCGCTCGCCGGGTACCTGCGCGGCCAGCGGTACCCCGTGGTGCGGGGCGTCACGGTCGATCTGGACGTGCCCGCCAACGCGGAGTTCGTGCTGGAGGGCTACGTCGATCCCGCCGAGGACTGGGCGGTCGAGGGGCCGTTCGGCGACCACACCGGCTTCTACACGCTGCCGGACCTGTACCCGCGCTTTCACGTCACGGCGGTCACCATGCGCCGCGAGCCGGTGTACCCGGCGACCATCGTGGGCCGACCACCCATGGAGGACGCGTACCTGATCGAGGCGTCCGAACGCCTGTTCCTCCCGGCCGCGCAGCTCATCATTCCGGAGATCGCGGACTACCACATGCCGCCCGCCGGGGTCGCGCACAACCTCGTGGTCGTGAGTATCAAGAAGACCTACCCGGGGCAGGCGTACAAGGTCGCCAACGGGCTGTTCGGTCTGGGCCAGATGATGTTCGCCAAGGTGATCGTCGTGGTGGACGAGCACGTGCCGGTCACGGATTTCGAGGCCGTGTGGCGCGAGGTCACGCGCCGGGCCGTGCCGGGCCGCGACACCCTGGTCACCCGCGGCCCCATCGATGTGCTCGACCACTCCAGCCGCGGCTGGGGCTACGGTGGCAAACTCATCATCGACGCGACCACCAAGCGGCCCGAGGAAGTCGGGAGCGCCGCCAGTTCCCGGGACGAGCAGGCCGGCGACCTCGCCCCCGAGACGTTCACGCCGCATGCCGGCACCGATCTGCCCACCTTTGAGGGCGTGCTGGCCCAGCACCAGACGCCCGACGGGTACTGGCTGGTGGCGCTGGACAAGACCCGCCCCGGTCAGGCGCGCAACCTCGCCGCCGCCTTCGCCGCGCACCCCGCCGCGCGCGGCATCCGCCACCTGCTGATCGCGGATGACCTCACCGACGTCCACGACCTTCAGGACGTGTGGTGGACGATCCTGAACAACATCGACGCCGAGCGCGACGTGTGGGTGCAGGGCGATCTGCTCGCGTGGGACGGCGCCCGCAAGCTGCCCGAGGAGGGCTTCGTGCGCGAGTGGCCTCCCAAGATCACCATGAGCCCCGAGATCGTCGGCCGTGTGGACGCCCTGTGGCACGTATACGGCCTGCCGGAACAGTGGCGCTGAGGGCTGGCGGCCGTTACTTGCAGCTCGGAGAGTTCAGATTGAACGAGAACAGACACCCGAACACCTTGACGGCGAAATAGCCGACGACGATGGTCACGGGCAGCATGACCAGGGGCAGGCTGCTCTGGATGTCCGCCGAGCGCTGAATGGCCTGCTGACACGCCCTCAGGGCCACCTCGGCCCCGACCCGGCGCACGTCCGCCGCGGAGACGCCCCCACCCTGGCAGGCTGTGAAGATGATGGCCGCGTCGTCCGGCGTCTGACCCGTCAGGGCCTCCACCGGCACGCGGTTCGACAGGGTCAGGCCTACCCCGGCGAGGACCGTGACTGTCTGTGGCCCCGATGTCGTCTGTACCGTGGCCGGCGCACAGGAGAAGAGGAGCAGGGCCGCGCTGAGCACCAGGGGCAGGGTGGGTTTCACAACGACCTCCGGCACGGGGATGAACGGAGTGTAGGGGTCGGCTGGGCAGCGCACACGCTCACTTCAGCGCGTGGACGGGTCTTCGCCCTCCAGATCGCCCGGCCGGTTCACGTTCCGGAAGAACCGGGCGTCCAGGCCGGCCACCACGGTCGCGTGTCCGTCCGGCACAGCCAGCCGCAGCCGCCGCTCCCCGGCGTCCAGCAGGGCCGTGACGTGCGGCCGCAATGCCGTGTGGTACAGCGCCGCGAGCGGCTGCGGTCGGCCCTCACCATCCAGCGCGAGGACCGCCAGGGTGCCGGGTGTGCGGGCGGCGGTCAGCGCGTGCCAGTACGCGGGGGTCAGGGCGGGCATGTCCACGCCCGCAAAGGCCACCCAGCCGGGCGGCGCGGCGCCCAGCGCGGCCTCCAAGCCTGCCAGGGGACCCTCCCCGGGACGGGTGTCGGGCACGGCATGCCAGCCGGCCAGGGCGTAGCGGCCGGGCGGCGCGACCAGCAGCTTCACCGCGCAGGGCTCCAGGCTGGCGGCGACGTGCGCCAGCAGCGTGCGGCCGTCCAGCACGGCGAGCGCCTTGTCCGAGCCGTAGCGGCTGGACCGGCCGCCAGCGGTGATGGCCGCGGCGAAGTCGGGGGCCGTCATGACCGGGGTCCTGCTCACGTGGATTCCTGGGTGACGCAGTCACTCCGCCAAGGCCAGTCAGACCGATTACGCGGCCACGCGCGGCCCGGCGCCGGGCCGGTCCACACGCTCCACCGGAGGTGTTCACTCCCGCACACAACATTCAGCAACCCGTCACAATGCAACCTCACCAACACTTTGCTGCCGAGGTCGGGCCGACACTGCCAGACGTCACCATTTCCACCTTCCTGGAGGTACTTTATGTTGAAAGTCCTGGCTCTCCCCACGCTGGCCCTGGCCCTGAGCGCGTGCTCCATGTCCATGATGGCCAAGCCGATGGATTACACGCTGGCCAAGCAGCCGGCCGGCAATGCCCTGAGTTCCAGCGGTACCGTCTCGATCACACGCAGCAGTGACATGGTCATGACCACCGCCAAGGTGATGGGCCTCGCCCCGAACACGTACTACGTCGCGCACTACCACGTGCAGGGCGCTGCGAGCACCGACGCCTGCGCCAGCGGCGGCGCGCCGATCATGTCCAGCAAGATCGTCGGCATGAGCGACGCGAGCGGGATGGTGACCCTGACGGGCAGCGTGGCCGCGGCGGACGTCATGAGCGCCACGTACTTCAACATCCACACCGCCAGCGACGCGGCGGGCACCCCGGCGGACGCCGGCGTGAGCTGTACGGCCATCGGCAAGATGATGTAAGGACCGGAACAGCGCAGCGGAGGCCAGGCGATGACTGGCCTCCGCTGTTTGTGGTGCGGTGCGCTACAGCCCCAGCATGCTGCGGTAGCCCTGCACCCACCCCTGGCCCCAGATCAGCGCGATCACGGCGCCCAGCGCCAGATACGGACCGAACTTCACGCGGTTCTCGCGCTTCATGGCGAGCTGGAGCAGCCCCAGCACCGCGCCGGCGAACACCGCGACGACCAGCGCCACCAGCAGCCGCTCCCAGCCCAGGAACGCGCCGATCACGGCCGCGAGCTTCACGTCCCCGAAGCCCATGGCCGAGGCGTCATAGGGGTCTTCTGCGGCGTCCACGCCGTCCGCCTCCGCCTCGGGTTCGCGCCGCAGCCACCAGTACACGCCGGCCACCAGCGACACGCCCCCGGCGGCGGCCAGAGCGCCCTGCACCATCAGGATCATGCCGGGGCCGGTGCCGGCGCTGCCCAGCACCAGGCTCAGCAGCAG
Organism: Deinococcus metalli; assembly: GCF_014201805.1. Classification (NCBI taxonomy): domain Bacteria; kingdom Thermotogati; phylum Deinococcota; class Deinococci; order Deinococcales; family Deinococcaceae; genus Deinococcus; species Deinococcus metalli. The sequence goes on from NZ_JACHFK010000008.1 coordinate 74,364, forward strand.
GCCGCCCAGCGTGAGGAATTCCGGCACCCGCACGACCCGCCGCGCCGCGACGTTTACCAGCGCGGACAGCACGCCCACGCCGATGCCCCACCACGGCCCCAGCCACGCGCCCGCCAGCAGGCCCACGCTGATCTGCTGGTAGCCGATGGGCTGCTCCGGGTACGAGCGCTCCCGGAAGCGGCGCAGCACCCACGACCCGAACTGGTTGATGGCGACCAGCACGCCCGCCCCCAGCAGCGCGCCCTGCACCGCGCCCGCGAGGTCCGGCAGGGTGCCCACGCCCGCGCGGCCATTCAGGAACCCGAACAGCAGGCCCACTGCCACGCCCGGCAGGGTCAGCTCGTCCGGGATGGTGAAGGTGTCCAGGTCGATGGCGCTGCCCACCAGCAGCAGCGTGAACAGCACCATCAGGCCCAGCGCGCCCCACCCCACCGTGAGCGGCGGAAACAGCAGGGCGATCACCGCATAGCCCAGCCCTGTGAGGACTTCCACGACCGGGTAGCGGGCCTTGATCGGCGCGCGGCAGTACCGGCACTTGCCGCCGAGCGACAGCCACGAGACCACCGGCACGAGATCTGGCACACCCAGCCGGTGGTCGCAGGTGGGGCAGTGGCTGGGCGGGAAGGCGATGCTCTCGTGGCGCGGCAGGCGCCAGATCAGCACGTTCGAGAACGAGCCCACCAGCAGGCCCAGCACGCCGGCGAAGATCACGATCAGGACGTCGGGGGTCACCGCCGGAGTGTAGGCCCGCGCGCCTTACAGGGAGCTTGCGTGACCGCCGGACGCGTTCGGGGAGCGGCGTATGTCCCGCCACCTCCCCGGAGTATGACGCTGTGTGACAGGCCCCGGTGCCTGACCGCTGGCCACCCCCGGCGGGGGCGGCGGCCCCTCGCGGAAAACCTCACATACCCGGTCACCGGGGAGTCACAGGGCACGGGCACACTCGGCGCACAGGCCAGACCTGGCCCCATTCCCCGCTTTGCCGAGGTGAACCGTGACCGACCGATCTGCCCAGCTCGCTCCCGCCGCGCCCGCGCCGGCCCGTCCGTTCCGGCCGCGCCCGCCTGCCCCCCGCCGACCGCCCGGCCACCCCCGCCCCCTGTACCTCCGGCGCGGCTGATCTGCATAAGAGAGCGCCCCGACCACAATGGGTCGGGGCGCGCTGGTGGTCTCGGTGCTCAGTGCCCGCCGAAGTGGCCGAGCTGCGGCACGTTCGGCCGCCACGCGGCACGCTCCACGACCTCGCCGTAGAGGTCGTACTCGTCGCTGTCCTCGATGCGCGCGCGGACGATGTCCCCGATCTTGACCTGCCCGGCGAAGTCGCCCGCGCTCAGGTACACCTGCCCGTCGATGCCCGGCGCGTCGCCCTTGGTGCGCCCGATCAGCTTCGTGCCGGGCGCGTCGTCCTCATCGTCGTTGAACTCGTCCACGATCACGTCCATGACCGTGCCGACCTTGGCGGCCAGCCGCGCGGCGCTGATGCGCTGGGCGACCTCCATGAAGCGGGCGAGGCGCTCCTCCTTGACCTCCTGTGGCACGGCGTCCGGCAGGGCGTTGGCGTCGGCCTCGTCCACGTCGCTGTACGTGAAGGCTCCCACGCGGTCGAGCTGCGCGTCCTCCAGAAAGTCCAGCAGCAGCCCAAAATCTTCCTCGGTCTCGCCGGGGAAGCCCACGATGAAGGTCGAGCGGATGACGAGTTCGGGGCAGATCTCGCGCCAGCGGCGGATGGTCTCCAGTTGTTTGCCCGCGCCGGGCCGCCGCATCAACTTCAGAATCCGGGGGCTGGCGTGCTGGAGGGGCACGTCCAGGTACGGCAGGATCTTGCCCTGGGCCATCAGCTCCACGATTTTCTCGACGTGCGGGTAGGGGTAGACGTAGTGCATCCGCACCCACGCGCCCATCTCGCCGAGCTTGACGGCCAGGTCGGTCAGGTGCGCCCTGACCTGCCCGCCCTGGAACTCGGACTCGCGGTAGCGCACGTCCACCCCATAGGCCGAGGTGTCCTGCGAGATGATCATGAGTTCCTTGGTGCCGCCCGCGATCAGGCGGTAGGCCTCGTACAGCACCGCGCCCGCGTCGCGCGACACCTGACGGCCGCGCAGCTTGGGGATGATGCAGAACGAGCAGGTGTGGTTGCAGCCCTCGGCGATCTTGACGTAGGCGTAGTGCCGGGGCGTGAGCTTCACGCTGGGCGCGAACACGTCGCCGTGGCGGGTGGCCTCGCGCTGGGGCTGTGCAGCGTCCGCGCGCGTGCCGGGGGCCGCCACCGGCAGCAGCCCGGTGAAGGCGTCCTGCTCGATGGGCAGCAGCGCGCGCACGTGGCCCATCACGTCGTCTACGGCCTCGGAGCCGGTAATGGCGGCCACTTTGGGGTGGCGCTCCATGATCTTCTCGGGGCGCTCGCCCAGGCAGCCGGTCACGATCACCTTGCCGGTGGCGTCCAGCGCCTCGCCGATGGCGTTGAGGCTCTCCTCGACCGCCGGCGTGATGAACCCGCAGGTGTTCACGATCACGGCGTCGGCATCCTCATAGCTGGGCGCGACCTCGTAGCCCTCGAAGCGCAGCTGGGTCAGGATCCGCTCGCTGTCCACCAGCGCCTTCGGGCAGCCCAGCGAGATGAACCCCACCCGCCGGGCGGCCTGCTGTTTTGCTTCCGTCATGCACACTCCCCGCCCCGCCCGGGAGCGGGCACGGCACGTTCAGCCGGTCAGTCTAGCAGGTGCGCGGTGGCGTCGAGGCCGCCCGGTCACATTCGGCGCTCACGGCCGCCGGCGCCCTCCCCGCACGGCGGCCCACACGAGCAGTCCGCTGCCGACCAGCCCGGCCACCCCCACGCCGATCAGCGTGACGCCTGTCCCGAGCGCGCCCTGGGCCTGCCCGGTCTCCGCCAGCGCCCACAGGCCCACGGCGATCACGCCCAGGGCGGTGAAGGCCACCACCACGGCGGCGACGAGCAAGACGATCCGGAGGGCGGTCGGCATGCTCCAGTGTAAAAGGCGGCCCGCCGATCCTGACCCGCTCCTCAGATCGGCCAGCCCCCAGCCCGTACACTCCTGGGCGTGGGGAATCCTCTGCTGGAATTCGGCATTCTCGTCCTGCTCCTGATCCTGAACGGCTTTTTCTCGGCGTCGGAACTGGGGGTCGTGTCGGCGCGCAGAACGCGGCTGGAGGCGGCCGCGGCGCGCGGCGAGCGGGGAGCGGCCGCGGCCGCGGCGCTGGGCCAGGAGCCGGGCGCGTTCCTGGCGACGGTGCAGATCGGGATCACCCTGATCGGCACGGTGAGCGCGGTGTTCGCGGGCGGCACGCTCACGAGCTACATGGAGGGGCTGCTGCGACCGCTGCTGGGCGACTCGGCCCCCGCCGCGGCCAGCGTGGCGGTCGTGCTGCTGGTCACGTTCCTGTCGCTGGTGCTGGGCGAACTCGCGCCGAAGAACATCGCGCTACGCGACCCCGAGGGGCTGGCGGCGCGGGTCGCGCCATTCTTCGCGGGCCTCAGCCGCGTGGCGCGGCCCATCGTGTGGCTGCTGGACGTCACCACCCGCGGCCTGCTGGCGCTGCTGGGCGTCCGGGGCCAGCCCCCGGAGGTGATCACCGAGGAGGACGTGCGGGCGGTCGTGTCGCAGGCCGCGCAGAGCGGGTCGCTGGAGCAGACCGAGCAGGCGCGCATCGCCTCGGTGCTGCGCTTCAATGACCGCCGGGTGCGCGACCTGATGACCCCCCGGCACCTGGCCGTGACCGTATCCCTGCATGCGTCGCCGGCCGACGTGGCCGCGCAGGTGCTCGCCGCCGGACACGACACCTACCCGGTGCGCGACGACGCGGGCGAGATCACGGGCCTGCTGACCGTGCTGGACGTGCTGCGCGCGGTGCAGGGCGGGCAGCACCTCGCCGCGCTGGTCCGCCCGGCCCTGTACCTGCCGGAGGGCGCGTGGGCCGAGGACGCCCTGACGCGCCTGGAGCGCGGCGGCGTGCGCCTGGCGGTGGTGGTGGACGAGTACGGCGAGTTCAGCGGTCTGCTCAGCCTGACCGACCTGCTCTCGGAACTCGCGGGCGGGGACGCGCCCGCTCCGGACGACGACAGCCTGATCCGCCGCGAGGACGGGTCGTACCTCGCCGACGGCGCGCTGCCCATGCACGACCTGCGCGGCGTGCTGGCGCTGCCCGTGCTGCCCCGCGAGGACTTCAGCACCCTGGCCGGCTACGTGCTGGCCGCGCTGGGCGACTTCCCGCAGGTGGGCACCGTGCTGGCCGTGGACGGCTGGACGCTGGAGGTCGTGGACATGGACGGCCCGCGCATCGACCGGCTGCTGTTGCGGCCCCCGGACGCGTCCCAGCCGGCGGCGGCCCCCCAGGCGTAGGTCGGCGCGGCTCCCGGCGCCACGGACGCGGTACACTGCCCAGCATCATGAACGCGAAGGTGATTGTCGTCACGTCGGGCAAGGGGGGTGTGGGGAAGACCACGACCACCGCGAATATCGGGGCGGCCCTCGCCAAGCTGGGCGAGAAGGTCGCGGTCATCGACGTGGACGTGGGCCTGCGCAACCTCGACGTCGTGATGGGCCTCGAATCCCGCGTGGTGTTCGACCTGGTGGACGTGCTGGAGGGCAAGTGCCGCATGAACCAGGCGCTGATCCGCGACAAGCGCGTCGAGAACCTGTACCTGCTGCCCGCGTCCCAGACCCGCGACAAGGACGCCCTGGACCCAGAGGTCTTCAAGGGCGTGGTGCGTGATCTGGTCGCCACGGAGGGCTTCGACCGCATCCTGATCGACTCGCCAGCCGGCATCGAGTCGGGCTTCCGCACCGCCGCCGCGCCCGCCGAGGGCGCGCTGGTCGTCGTGAACCCCGAGGTCTCCAGCGTGCGCGACGCCGACCGCATCATCGGACTGCTCGAGGCGCAGCAGGTCAGCGAGATCAAGCTGGTCATCAACCGGTTGCGGCCCAAGATGGTGGCAAGCGGGAACATGCTCTCAGAGGGCGACATCCTCGACATCCTGGGCGTCAAACCCATCGGGATCATCCCGGAGGACGAGGGCATCATCGTCTCGACGAACGTAGGCGAGCCCGCCGTGCTGGGCAAGACCCGCGCCGGGCAGGCCTTCCTGGACACCGCCCGGCGCCTGAAGGGCGAGGACGTGCCGTACCCCAAGTTCGACGAGGACGGCGGCTTCATGGCCACCCTGCGCCGCTGGTTCGGGGGCGCCTGAGATGTTCTCGTGGATGAAGCGGGGCCGCACCAAGGAGACCCTGAAAGACCGCCTGGAACTGGTGCTCGCCTACGACCGCGCGCAGATTCCGCCCGGCAAGGTGGACGCGCTGCGCAACGACCTGCTGGAAGTGGTGAAGCGCTACTTCCCGACCGGCAACAGCTCCGTGGAGATCGAGCAGCGCGGCGACATGGTCGTGCTGATGGCGAACATCCCGCTGGACGAGCAGGGCACGCCGACCCGGCCGCGCTGAGCGTCCCCTCCTACCCTTTTCACCCGCCCGCGCTCTAGCCTTGGCGGGTGACTGTTCTCCCGCCGCGGTGCCCCACATGAAGTACGACCTGCGCTTTCCGGTCATCCTGGCCGCGCTGCTGGTGGTGGGCCTGATGACCGTCAGCACGGCGGCGCTGGCGCCCAAGGCCACGCCGGGTATCTTCCCCAAGCAGCTGCTGGGGGTGGCGCTGGCGGCCGCGCCGATCGCGGCGCTGCTGTGGGCCGGGCGCGACCGCGTGTACCGGTTTGCGCCGTACATCTACGGCTTCGCGCTGCTGCTGCAGGCCAGCACCTTCGTGATCGGCCGGGAGATCAACGGGCAGAAGAACTGGATCGTGCTGGGCCCCGTGCAGATCCAGCCGCTGGAGGTGCTGAAGTTCGCGCTGATCCTGATGCTGGCCGTGGCCCTCCAGAACGGCTACAAGGGCATGAGCACGTACATGCGGGCCCTCGCGGTGTTCCTGCCGGCCGTGGGCCTGGTGGTCAAGGCCGATTTCGGCGGGGCGATGGTCCTGAGCGTGATGTTCGGCGTGATGATGCTCGCCGCCCGCATTCCGTGGTGGCACGCGCTGCTGGCCGTGGTGCTGGTCGGCGCGGCGGTGCCCACGGTGCTGTACCCGCACCTGGAGCCGTATCAGCAAAAGCGCCTGACCATCTTCCTCAATCCCTATCAGGACCCGCGCGGCGCGGGCTATCAGGTCATCCAGAGCACCATCGCGGTCGGGTCCGGGGGACTCCAGGGCAAGGGGTACAAGCAGGGCAGCCAGTCACACAACGGCTTCCTGCCGGAAGCGCACACCGATTTCGCGTTCAGCACGTGGGCCGAGGAGCAGGGCTTCGTGGGCGCGCTCGCGGTACTACTGCTGTACGGCGCGCTGTTCTGGGGGCTGGCCGGCATGGCGATGGAATCGCCCAGGTTGCAGGACCAGATCCTGTTCGCAGGCGTGCTCGGCCAGATCGGCTTTCAGGTGATCGAGAACATCGGCGCGGCCCTGAGCGTCCTGCCGCTGACCGGGATTACCCTGCCGCTGATCAGCTACGGTCTGAGCAGCCTCGTGAGCACCCTATCCACCCTCGGGCTGGCGTACGTGGTGCACCGTGACCGCTTCCTGGGCAGCATCTAGGCCCGGCGGGCCGGTTGAGGACCGAGCGGTCCAACCGGATCGGCCCGTTCATCTCCTCGGCCGATCCGTTCGGCTGCCGACCCTTCGTCTGGCCCCTTAGACTTCCTCATGCCCTTTCTCGTCTACATCGCCGCGAGCGTGGACGGCTTCATCGCCCGGCCGGACGGCTCGCTGGACTGGCTGCCGGGCGCGCAGCAGGGCAGTCCGCCCATGCCCACCGGCGAGGACCACGGCTACGAGGCCTTCATGGCGCGCGTGGACACCGTGGTCATGGGGCGGAGTACCTTCGACACCGTGCGCGAGTACCGGCCGTGGCCGTACGCGGGCAAGCGCCTGGTCGTCCTGAGCCGCACCCTGACGCCCGCTGACCTGCCGCGTGATCTGGCGGGGCAGGTCAGCGTTCACCCCGGCCCGGTGGACGCGCTGGCGGCGGCCCTGGCCGGTGCGCGGGGCGTGTACGTGGACGGCGGGCAGACCATCCAGGCCTTCCTGCGCGCCGGGCTGCTGGACGAACTGATCGTCACGCGCATTCCGGTGCTGCTGGGCGCGGGCCGGCCGCTGTTCGGGGCGCTGGACGCCGACGTGCTCCTGCGACACGTGGACACGCAGGCGTTCCCGAGCGGCTTCGTGCAGAGTACCTACGCCCCCATCCGCTCCAGCTGATCCGGTGGCATTCTGGGGCATGGCTCCCGCCGCCGCACTCGATCTGCTCGAACCCGCGTCCCGCGCCGAGTGGCGGACGTGGCTGGAGGGGCACCACGCGGCCAGTCCCGGCGTGCGCCTAGTGATCCACAAGAAGACCTCGCCCACCCCGAACCTGAGCGTACCGGACGCGGTGGAAGAGGCCCTGTGCTTCGGGTGGATCGACTCGACGGCCCGCGCGCTGGACGCGCACCGCTGGGTGATCCAGGTGACGCCGCGCAAGTCCGGCAGCGGCTGGAGCGCCGTGAACAAGGAACGCATTGCCCGGATGCAGGCAGCGGGTCTGATGGCACCCGCCGGGCAGGCCCGCATCGACGCGGCCGTGCAGGACGGCACATGGGCAAAGCTGGACGCCGTCGAACGGCTGGAGCTGCCCGCCGACCTGCGCGCCGCCCTGGACGCGCATCCCGGCGCGGCCACGCACTGGGACGCCTTCCCGCGCAGTGCGAAGCGCGCCGTGCTGGAGTGGATCGCGCAGGCGAAGACCGAAGCCACGCGCCGCAAGCGGGTCGCGGAGGCCGCCGACAAGGCCGCGCGGGGGGAGCGTGCCAACCAGTGGACGCGGAAGGCGCCATGACGCCCGAGCAGCTCATCCGCGAACTGAACCTGACTCCGCACCCGGAGGGCGGCCACTACGTCCAGATTCACGAGGATGCGGTGGCGGTGGACGGCCGGCCCGTGTGCACCAGCATCTACTTCCTGCTGCGGGCCGGCGAGGTCTCGCACTGGCACCGCGTGGACGCCACGGAAGTGTGGGCGTACCACGCGGGGGCGCCGCTGGAGCTGTCCATCTGGGACGGCGGGGCCATGCGGCGCGTGCGCCTGGGGCCGGACGTCCTGCACGGCGAGCGGCCGCAGGGCATCGTGCCGGCCCACGCGTGGCAGTCGGCCCGCAGTCTGGGCGAGTGGACGCTGGTGGGCTGCGTGGTCGCGCCGGGCTTCCATTTTGGGGGCTTCGAACTGGCCCCGCCGGGCTGGGCACCGGACGCGGGCTGACGGGTGCAGTTCGTCGGTCTCGATCTGGCGTGGTCCGTGCGTAACCCTTCGGGCGGCGCGGTGGTGCGGCTGGACGGCGCGGCCGGGGACCTCACGGCGTCGGCGCTGCTGGGCGACGACGCGGACGTCATGGCGTTCCTCGACCGGCACGTCGGGGCATCGGGCGGGTGCCTCGTGGCGGTGGACGCGCCGCTGGCCGTGCCGAACGCGGCCGGTCGGCGGCCCGCCGAGGCGGCGCTCGGCACGGTGTTCGCCCGCTTTCACGCGGGCGCGCACCCCACCAACCGTGCCCGCGTGGCCGACGCGGCGGGCAGCGTGCGCGGTGAGCGCGTGGTCGCGGCGCTGGCGGAGCGCGGCTTCGTGCACGATCCGTGGCTACACGCCCGCGCCGAGGTCCGGCGGGTCGTGGAGGTCTACCCGCACCCGGCGATGGTGTCGCTGTTCGGCCTGAGCCGCACCCTGAAGTACAAGAACAAGGGGCAGGGAAGGGCGCTGCTGGACGCCGCCTGGGCCGAGCTGTACGGCCACCTGCGCGCCCTGGAGACCGCCGAGCCGGCGCTGCGTGGCCTGGACGCGCTGCTGGCGACCGACCCCACCACCCTGCGCGGGCGGGCGCTGAAGGATCACGAGGACCGCGTCGACGCCGTGGTCTGCGCGTACATCGCCCTCTACGCGTGGTGGTGGGGCGCGGCGCGCACGGAGGTCTTCGGCACCCTGGAGGGCGGCTCGATCCTGACGCCCACGCTGCCGGAGCGCTGGCCCGGCGCCAGGACGGCCGCATCTTGAGGCGCACTTCAGCGTGACGCCCAGCAAGCGCTTTAAGAGTTAAAGTACCCCTCATGGAATTCCGGAATCTGGGCCGCAGCGGCCTGAAAGTCAGCGAGGTGGCCCTGGGCGGCTGGGAGACCTACGGGCGCAGCGTCAACGACGAGGCCATGGTGCAGGACATCGTGAAGGCCGCGTACGACGAGGGCGTGAACTTCTTCGACCAGGCCGACGTGTATGCCCGCGGCCGCAGCGAGGAACTGATGGGCGCCGCGCTGCGCGACTTTCCCCGGCACACCCTGGTGATCTCCAGCAAGGTGTACTGGCCCATGAGCGACGACGTGAACGACCAGGGCCTGAGCCGCAAGCACGTCCTGGAGAGCATCGACAAGTCGCTGAAACGCCTGGGCACCGATTACCTGGACATCTACTTCGCCCACCGCTACGACGAAACCGTGCCCATGGACGAGATCGTGATGGCCTTCGATCAGGTGATCCGCTCGGGCCGGGCGCTGTACTGGGGCACCAGCATGTGGCCCGCCGCGCGCATCGCCGAGGCCGTGGAATTCGCCCGCGCGCACGGCCTGCACGGCCCTGTGACCGAGCAGCCCGAGTACTCCATGATCCACCGCGACCGCGTGGAAAAGGACATCCTGCCGTACACCGAGAAGGCCGGCGTGGGCCTGGTCGTGTGGAGCCCGCTGGCGATGGGCCTGCTGACCGGCAAGTACGACGCCGGCCGGCCCGAGGGCGCCCGCCTGAGCGAACACGAGGGCTTCGCGCGCGACTTCCTGACCGAGGAGAACATCCAGAAGGTGCGCGACCTCAGGCCCATCGCGGACGGCCTGGGCATCACGCGCGCGCAGCTCGCCGTGGCGTGGCTGCTGCGCCAGAAGGGCGTGAGCAGCGTCATCACGGGCGCCACCAAGCCGCAGCAGATCTCGGACACCGTGAAGGCCGCCGGCGTGCGCCTGGACGCGGGGGCGGTGCAGCGTATCGAGGAGATCCTGAACCCGGTGTGACCACCCGGTTCCGGGACGTGGGCTCTGGGCAATCTGGGAGCTTCTCAGAGCCCAGGGTCCGCCGCTCCTTTGCAACTTTCGGCGCACGTGCCCCCATCCGCGCGCGGCTATGCTGCCCGGATGGACGCACCCGCCATCGAGACGCACGACCTGCGCAAGGAGTACCGGGGCCGCGCGGTCGTGGACGGCCTGACCCTGGTGGTGCAGCCCGGCGAGGTCTTCGGCTTCCTGGGGCCCAACGGCGCGGGCAAGAGCACCACGGTAAAGATGCTGCTGGGCCTGGTGCTGCCCACCGCCGGCACGGTGCGCGTGCTGGGCGGCTCGCCGGCGAACCCGGCGGTGCGCGCCCGGCTGGGCTTCCTGCCGGAGCAGTTCCGCTTCCAGACGTGGATGACCGGGCAGGAGTTCCTGCGCTTCCACGGCCGACTGGCAGGCCTGAACGCCGGGGAACTCCGCACCCGCATCCCCGAGGTGCTGGAGGTCGTCGGGCTGGGTGGGCGCGGGCACGAGGTGCTGGGCGGGTACTCCAAGGGCATGTTGCAGCGTGCCGGGCTGGCCGGAGCGATCCTGGCCCGGCCGCAGCTCGTCTTTCTGGACGAACCGACCAGCGCGCTCGATCCCATCGGGCGGGTGGAGGTGCGCGAGATCATCGAGCGGCTGCGTTCTCAGGGCGTGGCGGTGTTCCTGAACTCGCACCTGCTCAGTGAGGTCGAGCAGGTGTGCGACCGGGTGGCCTTCGTGAAGGCGGGGCGGGTGCTGCGCCAGGGCACCATGCGCGAGCTGATGGGCGGCGTGCTGCCGCTGGACGTGCGGGTGGACACCCTGCCGCCGGGCCTGCTGGACACCCTGTCGCGCCTGGGAGAACTGCGGCACACCGACACGAACACGCCCGGCCGCGCCAGCGTGGAACTGTGGCTCCAGCGCGAGGACGCCATCCCGGCCATCGCGCGGGCCGTGCTGGACAGCGGCGCGCAGCTCTACGCCCTGACGCCGCGCCGCCCCGATCTGGAGACGATGTTCCTCGACCTGATCGAGGACACGCCGGAAGCGAGCCGCCGGCCCCAGCTGCAGAATGGGCAGGCCGCACGTGCGTAACGCCCTGCTGATCGCGGAACTGTCGCTGCGGGAAGCCTTCCGCAAGCGCCTGGTGAGCGTGCTGGTGGTGCTCAGCGTGCTGTTCATCGGGTTTTTCCTGTACGGCGTGGTGCGGCTGGAGCAGGCGCTCGACCAGCGTGCCCTCGACGCGGGCCTGGAGGGGCGCAGCACGACCGGCGCGGGCAACATCCCCGTGATCTCCTCGGCGCTGTTCGGGATGTATCTGGTCTACTTCCTGGGCTCGCTGATGGCGGTGCTGTCCACCGTCGGGGCGGTCAGCGCGGATATCGAGAACGGCGTGATGCAGAGCGTGATCGCGAGGCCCATCAGCCGCGCCCAGGTCGTGCTGGGCCGCTTCCTGGGCTTCGGGGCCGTAAACGTGGCGTACGTGGCGCTGCTGGGCGCGGCGCTGCTGGGCGGCGTGTACGCCATCACCGGGTACCTGCCGCCCGCCCCGGCCGCCGCGCTGGCGCTGATCCTGCTGGCGGTGCTGATGCTCACCGCCCTGACCGTGCTGGGCAGCACCCTGTTCACCACGCTCGCCAACGGCATCGGCGTGTTCGTGCTGTACGGCGTGGGCTTCACCGGCGGGATTCTGGGTGCCATCGGCCGCATCGCGGACACGCCCACCCTGGTCACGCTGGGCAAGGTCGCCAACGCCGTGATGCCCAGCAACGCCCTGTGGCTGGGGGCCAGCTACCACCTGCAACCCGCGTTCATGCTCCAGGTGAGCGACATGGCGCGCGGCGCCAATCCCTTCACGTCCTCCACGCCGATTGCCGCCGGACTGGTCGTGTGGGCGTGCGCGCTGACCGTCCTCGCCGTGGGCGGCGCGATGTGGCGGTTCAGCCGGCGCGACTTGTAGCGGAGGGGCCGCGCCGTGAGGGCGCGGCCGTCCGTGTCAGGCGTCCAAGTGCGTGTGCCCGAAGGCGTCGGGAAATTTCAGACCGTAGCCCGCCGCGCGGTCGAATCCGATGTGCGCCAGCATGACCAGGCCGCTCAGGGTGGCCAGGGGTTGGTTCAGGAGCAGGCCGGCCGCGGTCAGCGCGATGGGCAGGACGGTGCTGTGGACAGCGTTGTACAGCGCGGCCCCGACCCGTGGACCGGCCACGTAGCCGACAAACGTCAGGTCGGCCAGGAACCCCAGGAACAGGTAACCCCAGTGGCCGCCCTCATGCAGGAACGCTGCGGCACTCAGGATGCACAGGGCCAGGCCCTCCACGCGGAGCAGGCCCAGCGGATGCTGCAGGGACAGCCGGGCAGGGACATGGCGGGAGGGGCGGGCAGCGGCGTTCGTCATGGGCGTCTCCTTTCAAGGCGTACGGTGTTTCCCTTGAATGCGAACACTGTACGCCTTGTGGAGAGGGCTGTCAAGGCATACGGCGTTCGCCTTGTGGTGGGGCCGAGCGCTGTCTGAGATTCCATGCCGGGACTGCCACTGGTCCGGCCCAGCCAGCCCATGAAACGGTCCCCAGTGTGTCGTCGCGTCCAGAGACCGCTGCACGCTGAGGTGTGCGGCGCGTACCCAGCGGGCGCCCGTGGATCATGGGCCGTGTCTGGCGAGCGCTGAAGCAACGGCCACGGTGCGCTATTCGCCGGGCTGCGGTCCCTGCCTGTCCTATCAGGACGACAAATCCTTCCTAGTTCAGCGCCCCGCCCCGCTTCAATCGTCCGGCCAGCGCGTGCAGATCGTCCATGCCGCCCGCCGGGAGCAGGGCGTCCAGGTACGGCAGGGCGGCCTTGACCGCGCGCTGCACCGGCTGGTAGCCCGGCATGCCCGCCAGGGGCGAGAGCCACACCACGCCGGCCGAACGGTGGTGCAGTTCGCGCATGGCGCGTTCCAGATCCTCGACCGGGCCGGTGTCCAGGCCGTCGCTGAGGATGAACACCAGCGTGTCGCGATTCACGCGTTCCCGCTCGTGGCGCGCCAGCCTCAGCAGGTTCTCGCCGATGCGGGTGCCGCCGCCCCACGCCTCACCCAGGTCCGGCAGGTGCAGCGCGCCGCCGGGGGGAGCGCCGCGCAGCAGCGGCGTCAGACGGGTCAGGCCGGTCGAGAAGGCGTAGACCTCCACCCGGCGCGAGCGCAGGTGCAGGGCGTGCGCGAAGCGCAGCAGCAGCGTGGCGTCCTTGCCCATGCTGCGGCTGCCGTCCAGCACCAGCAGAAAGCGCGGGGCGCGGCGGGGGCGTCCCAGCCAGCGCAGTTCGGTGGGGTCGCCGGCGGTGCGGGCAGCGGCGCGCAGGGTGCGGCGGGCGTCGAGTTTGCGGCCACGCGGCATCGGCTTCACGCGCCGCGAGCGGCCGAGTTCCACGGCGCGCACCAGCGCGGACGCGGCGCGCAGCAACTCTGGCAGATCGCCTTCCGCGGCGTCGAAGGCCCCCCCGCCCGAGGCGTTCGGACTGAGCTTCGTGCGGATCGTCTGCGCGGGCTCGTCGGGGTCGTCCGGCCCCTCCCCGGATTCCCCGAGAGGCTGGGCCTGCATGCTGGCCGCGTCGTCACCCTCGTCGCCGTCTCCAGCGTCGGGGGGCGGGGGAGCAGGCTTCTGCTCGTCGCCGCCCTCGTCCGTTCCCGCCGTTTGGTCCTGCTCGGGCGGCTCCGCGCCCGGCGCGTCCGTCTGCGGCAGCAGGGGCGGCAGCGTCGGGGGGGGCGGGCCGCCGTCACGCCGGAAGAAGGCGTTGAACTCCTGGTCGAAGATGCGGCGCTGCTCGGGGCTGGCAGTCAGCACGCAGCGCAGGGCGTCGCGGACCTCGGGTTTGCGCAGCACGTCCACGGCGCCCAGGGCGCGCAGGGCGTCGGCGGCCTCGCCGGGGCCCAGCAGGAAGCCGTGCACCCCGCGCAGCCGCGCCACGAAGGCGCTGACGCGCGCGGCGAGGTCGGCGCTGACCTCGGCGGCTGGCGCGGTCATGGGCCGTCGGCCACCGGGGCGGCCGGCTCGGCGGCCTTGGCGGCCAGCTGCCGCAGGGTGGGCGCGGCGAGCAGCTGGTCCTCGCGCAGCTTCAGCACCGCGCCCAGCGTGGCCTCAATGGACGCGGCGTCCAGGTGGTCGCGGTGCAGGCTGGCCAGGGCGGCGGCCCAGTCGAGCGTCTCGGCCACGCCGGGCGGTTTGCCCAGCGGCAGGGCGCGCAGCGTGTGGATGGCGTCCGTGACCTGCCGGGCCAGCCGCGCGTTCACGCCGGGCAGCCGCGCGTGCACGATCTCCAGTTCCTGGCGGGCGGTGGGGTACTCGACCCAGTGGTACAGGCAGCGGCGGCGCAGGGCGTCGCTCAACTCGCGCGAGCGGTTGCTGGTCAGGATCACGTGCGGGCGGCTGCGCGCGTGCAGGGTGCCGAGTTCCGGCACGGTCACCTGCCACTCGGCCAGCAGTTCCAGCAAGAAGGCCTCGAAGGCGTCGTCGGCGCGGTCGACCTCGTCGATCAGCAGCACCGGAGCGCGCTCCTCGCGGATCGCCTGGAGCAGCGGGCGGGCCAGCAGGAACGTCTCGCCGTACAGCTCGTCGTCGCCGACGCGGGCGCCGCTCAGTTCGGCGGCGCGCAGGTGCAGCAGTTGCCGCGCGTAGTTCCACTCGTACAGCGCGGCCTGGGCGTCCAGACCCTCATAGCACTGGAGCCGGATCAGCCGCGTGTCCAGCGCCAGCGCGAGGGTCTTGGCGGCCTCGGTCTTGCCCACGCCGGCGGGACCCTCGAGCAGCAGCGGCTTGTCCAGCGCCACGACCAGCCGCAGCGCGGTGGCAAGCGCCTCGCCGGCCACGTATCCGCGCGCGCGGAACAGGGTCTGGATGTCGGCGGGGGTCGGCACCGGGGCGGTCACGGCGCCGCCCGCAGCGCGCGTGACCCGGCGGGGGGGAAGGTCGGCATACGCGTCCAGTATCCGCGCCGGGCGCGGTCCGCGATCGTAGTCTTACAAACCATTCAAACTGCCCTCCTGGCCGCACTTTCCGGGTTCGTCCCGCGGTGGGACGGGCGGGTCTTCATGTCCTGAACGCGCCCGGAGCTGTGAGGGCGTCGTGAGAGGGGGCTGCGTAGGGTGAAGCCCATGAACGTCCCCCTCCTGCTATGCATCCTGATCGCCCTGGTCTCCGGCCTGCACGCCGGACGCGGCTTCCTGAGGGCGCACCTCCAGGGGGGCAACATGGTGATCCCCGCGCTGGCGCACATGGCCGTCTCGGCCGCGCTGATGGTGCTGAGTGTGCTGCTGGACACCACCGACGGCAACCTGCTGTGGATGATCGTCGCGACCGCCAGCATGGCCGGCCTGGGCCTGGGAGCGCTGCTGCCCAGCCACCCCGCCCCCGTCGCCGCCGAGGTGCCCGCCCAGACCGAGGCCGCGCTGACGCCCGCCCACGCCGCCTGACGCTGTTCCACGTCCGGTGCCGCCCAGTCCTCGTGGCTGGGCGGCACTGTCCATAACGGGCCCTTCACTTCCGTAGGATGACGGCGCACATGCCGGCCCGGTATAAGAACGGCAGAGGAGATGCCCGCATGCCACCCGACAAGTCCGACAAGACGGCCCGTACCCTCAGCACCCTGATCCGCGTCGGCCGGGCGCTGCGGGAACCGGACCCCGAGCCCGGAAGCGGCGTGGGCGAGGCCGCCCGGCGCCTGCGCACCCGCGCGCTGGGCAGCGCCCGCGTGCAGGACACCCTGGCGCATGTGCAGGAACTGCGCGCCCAGGCCGCCGCCCGCGCGGACGAACGCCTGGAGACCCTGATCGGGGACGCCCGCGCGCGGCGCGGCCAGACCCCGCCGGACGACGTGACGCGGCTGCTGGCCCAGCGCCGCCAGGAACGCGACGAGCAGCTCCAGCGCGCCCAGGCCCGCGCACAGCTGCTCGCCCGGGGTGACACATCCGAGCAGCGCGCCATCCTGACGCGCGTGGCGGCCAGCACGCCCTGGGCGGGGGGGCAGCACGAGGCGCTGCGCTACACGCAACTCCTCGACGAGCTGGCGCCCGGGGGCAGCGCAGCGGCCGAGATGGCCGTGCACCGCGCCCTGTGGACGCTCGCCGAGCGCCGGGTGCTGGCCGTGTCGCCGCACGGCGCGATCACGGCGGTGCCCACGGTGAACGCCGGCCCGGACGCGCTGCCCGGCACCTGAAGGCCCGCGCGGCCCGGAGTTCACACTCAGGCCAGCGTGCCGGACGACGCGCCGATATTCGCGCTCATGTTCTCGAAGGTCTTCGAGATCAGTTTCTGTGCCTGCGCGTCCAGCAGCCGCCCGCCCACTGTCGCCACCGGGCCGCGCATGTTCGCCTCGCCGGTCCAGTCGAGCATGGTCGTGCCGTCGCCGTTGTCCACCACATTCGCGCCGGCCGTCAGGTCCACCACGCTGCCGAGTCCGCCGCCCTGCACGTTCACGTTCACGCGCCCGGCCGCCTCGTCCGGCAGCACCTCGATCTTGAACTTGAACTTGCCGCGCACCATGCCCACGCCCACCTGCACGGTCGCGTCCATGTGTGTCTGGTCGTGCACCGTCACCTCCTGCACGTCGGGCAGGCAGCGGGCCACGCGCTCCGGGTCCTGCACGAAGGCCCACACGACGGCGGGCGGGGCCTGCACCTTCTCCTGGCCGGAATAGTTCAGTTTCATACGGTCACCTCGGGAACGCTGGGTTCAGGACGCCCTTCATTGTAGGTGCGGGGGGTTTGGGAAAGATTGGGCGGTGCGCGGCGATCCTCACGCCCCGCACGCTGCTTTACCATGCGGGCGTGACCACTGCCGCCTTTCCGGTCGCGGGCGTGCTGCTCGCCGCCGGGCTCAGTACGCGCATGGGGCGGCCCAAGCAGCTCGCCCCGCTGCGCGGCCGCCCCCTGTGTACCTACGCCGCGGATGCCCTGGCCGGCGCCGGGCACACCCACCTGCTGGCCGTGATCCCGCCGGGCGACGTGGGCGACGGCATCCGCGCGGCGCTGGCCGGGCTGGACTTCGCGTTCGCCGTGAATCCCGAGCCCGCGCGCGGGCTGGCATCGTCGTTCCGGACGGCGGTGCGTGCCCTGCCGCCGGGGCTGGCGGGCGCGAACTTCGCGCTGGGGGATATGCCGCTGGTGACCGCGGACGTGCACCGCGCGCTGCTCGCAGCCTTCCACGACAGCGGCGCGCCCGTGGTGCTGGCCGAGTACGGCGACGGCCCGGACGCCGTGCGCGCCCCGCCGCACGTGTTCCGCACGGACCTGCTGCGCGCCGTGCAGGACCTGCCGGACGCCGACCACGGGCCGCGCGCCGTGATCGGGGCGCACCGCGCGCAGGCCGTGACCCTCCGCTTTCCGGCCGCGCTGCTGCTCGACGTGGACACGCCGGCTGCGCTGGACGGCGCGGCGGGGGAGATGCGCGATCTGCGCCCTGAGTCCTGACGTGTGCCCCGTATGATCCGGGAGTGAAACGTCAACTGCTGACCGGTCTGGGCTGTGTGGCCCTGGGGTCCACCGCGCACGCGGCCTCGCTGACCGACCTGTTGCCCGCCGGGGCGCTCATGACCCTGGAAACGCGCGACGCGTCCGGCGTGATCGGCCGGGTGTCGGGCCTGCTGGGGAATGTCATGGACACGGTGGCCGGCGCGGACGACGGCATGACGCAGTCCATGAACGGCATGCAGGAACTGCTGAAGGGCTCGGTCGGCCGGGAAGCGGCGGTGGGCGTGTTCACGGTCGGCCGCCCCGGCGGGACGTACTCGCCGGAGGTGCTGGCCGTGTCGCGCGTGGACGACCTGTCCAGGGAGTTCTTCGGCAGCCTGCTGAAGAAGAAGGCTGGCGCTCGGGTGGGCGTGTACACCTTCGCGCGCCAGGGCACCGTGTACGCGGGCATGGCGGGCGGACTGGTGTATGTCTCCAGCGACAAGGCCCTGCTGATGGGCTACCTGGGCCGCCTGAGCGGCAAGGCCGCCCCGACGCTGCTGGGGTCCGGCGCGTACACGGCGGCGCGGCGGCCGGTGGGCGCGCAGGAACTCGCGCTGTACGTGAACTTCTCGGCGGCGGCGAAGGTGGTGCGCGGGTACCTGGGCACCGTGGCGCTGCCCCGCGTGCTCGCGCCGGTGGTGGACGCCATCGACACGCTCGGGCAGTACTCGTCGGGTCTCACGACCACGTCGCAGGGCCTGACAGCCGCGTCGGCGCACGTGGCGAACGCGCAGGGCAAGGACCGGCCGCTGTACCGGCTGCTCACGCACACCACCGACTTTCACGTGCAGGACATCATTCCCGCCGACGCCGAGCGCGTGTCGGCCCGCGCGTGCGCACCCGAGGACGGCGCGTACCTGGGCCGCTGGCTGACCCGTGTGGACCTGCTCGATCCGCTGGGCTTCCTGACCGACTCGCAGCTCGCCAGCCACCTGGAACGCGCCGGCGGGTACGTGGGCGACGAGTGCGCGCAGGTGATGCTCGCGGGCGGGATGAAGTCCGCGCTGGACGTGAGCGATCCCCTGGCCAGCCTGCCGTACAGCGTGTCGTACCGGCGCATCCGCGACCTGGACGCCGCCCGCGCCCACATGCCCGAGTACGCCGCGAGCGTGAACGCCGCCATCGCCGGCGCGGCGGACGCCCTGCTCCCGCTGCTGGAGCGCGGGACTGCGCCCTTCTCGAAGGCCCTGCCGGGCGGACTGGGCAGCGCGGCCGGGATGGGCGGGGCCGCACTGGAGGGCAGCGCCAAGCAGGTGCGGACGCTGCTGGGCGGCCTGAAACTGGTGTACGCCTTCCGCGGCGACTACCTGATCACCGCGTGGAGTGACGCCGCCCTGAAGACCGCGCTGGACGGGTCGGCCACGCCGCTGGCGCAGGACGCGGCCTTCCAGGCGGCCGCGCTGCCCATGAGCGGCGCCGCATGGTCGTACCAGCCGGACCAGCCGGAGCTGGCTGCCGACGACCTGCGCGCCGCGATGGAGGACGCCGTGAAGCGCGCCGGCGGCCCGGCCACCGACGACATGGAGGACGCCCAGGACGACCTGACCGAGGAGGAGGCCGCCATGCAGGCCGCCATCGACAAGCTGGGAGCACGGTCCGGTCCGGGCCTGTCCGCGGGGGCCGATCTGCTGGGCAGCGTGGCCGACCCGATGACGGACGTGATCAACCGCTACGACGGTATGAGTGCCCAGAGCCGCGTGCAGGGCAACGTCATCCTGGGCAAGGCCAGCGTCAGGTACCGCTGGGAATAGGCACCGTTCCGGACGCCGGAGACCGTGCGTCGCCCGCGGCATGGAACGGCCATGGCGTCCTCACCGGCCGTGTCCGCTCCGCTGATCACAGGGAAGATCTATCTGGAGTTCAGCGGTGAATACCCCTGACCACGGAGGCCGGGGCCGGTCACGCCGGTGACAGACAGGCCCGCGCGACGGCGGTCACGTGGCGCAGATCGGTGCCGCAGCAGCCGCCGAGCACCGTGATCTGCGGCTGGGTTTCAAGGAGCGCGCGGTAGAGCTGTCCGAGTTCGGTGGGGTCGCCGTCGTCGAGTTCGGTCATGGCGTTCAGTTCCTCGTGGCTGCAGCGCGAGGCGTTGGCGCGGATCCCGAGGATGCGCTGGGTCCACGGGGCCTGCTGGCCCAGCAGCGCGGCGAAGTGGTCGGGGTGGGCGCAGTTGATCATGAAGTACGACACGGAGGCTTCGGTCGCGGCGTCCACCGCCAGCACGGCGTCCATCAGCGTGTCCCCCGTCGGCAGCCGTCCGTCCGTCTCCACGGTGAAGGAGATCACCACCGGCACCCCGACCGCCTGCGCGGCCCGTGCGATGCCGATCGCCTCGTTCACGTTCGTCATGGTCAGGGCCGAGATCATGTCGACGCCCGCCGAGGCGAGCACCCGCGCCTGGTGGGCGTGGTACGCGGTCGCCTCCGCGACGTCCATGAGTTCGCCCGGAACGTAGCCGTCGCCGCGAGGCCCGATACAGCCGCTGAGCACGATTTCGGGCACGTCGTCCGCATACTCGGCGCGCAGGCGGCGTATCACGTCGATGGCCGCGACATTCAGCCGGTCAAGTTCCGCCAGATCGAGTCCGAGCGGCGCTGCCCAGTCGGGGCTGGCGCGCCACGTGGCGCTCTCCAGGATGAAACCCGCGCCGAGTTCCCGCGCCAGGTCCAGATAGGGGCGGTAATACGCCTCGAGGGCCGCCCGACCCGCCGGAGTGCGCAGCAGCACGACCGACGCGAAACACGGCAGGTCGATGCCCCGGTTGTAGAGCAGATCGGTCTCCAGCCCGCCGTCGGTCAGCATGAAGCGCGTGAACTGAGACGTCTGTCCTGTCATGTGGGCCTCCCGGGGGACGTGGGCCGAGCAACGCGACGATGTGCGCCGCTCAGCGTACCATCCGCAGCCAGGGCCGGACCCGTCGGGGAGGCCCGGCGCCGGGCCCAGGCGGCCAGTGCCGACCTGACCAAAGCAGAGGCGGGCAGCCGTATAGCTATTCATTGCCACGCATAATCATGCAGTCCCGGGCCGCCCGGACCACCTGCGCGGACGACCTCACCGTGCCGGGCCTCCGGGTCCGCTATGGTGGGCTCCAGGCGTCCGCCGCACGCGGGCGGCCGGCAGGCCATCAAGGGCGTCCCGTGAGGCGCGCATGGCGGGAGGTTGAATATGTTCCCGAACCACAACGATTCCACTCTATGCCGTGGAAAGATCGGCATAGATTTCCATCGTTCCAGTCCGGCAAGTTACTCGTACTCGCTTCGCTCGGCCTCGTCTTCGACTCGGCGGAGGTTTGCATGATTCGCAAGGAACGCGCGATCCTGGCGCTGGAAGACGGCACGGTGTACCGCGGCTACGCCTTCGGGCAGCGCGGCGAGACGGTCGGGGAGGTCGTGTTCAACACGTCCATGACCGGCTACCAGGAGATCATGACGGACCCCAGCTACAACGGGCAGATCGTGACCATCACGTATCCGCACGTCGGCAACTACGGCGTGGCGATCTACGACATGGAATCCAACAAGCCGTACGTGCGCGGTTTCATCTCGCGCGAGTTCAGCGGCGAATACTCCAACCACCGCGCCCAGCAGTCGCTCGAGGCGTTCATGCAGCAGTACGGTGTGGTGTCCATCCAGGGCATCGATACCCGCGCGCTGGTGCGGCGCCTGCGCGAGGGCGGCGTCGTCAAGGGCGTGATCGCGCACCGCTCGTACACCCACCCGAGCGACGCGTACGGCGAGTTCACGCCCGCCGAGGAGCAGGTGTACGTGCAGCGCGCCCGTGACCACCAGGACATCGACGGGCACGACATGACCCGCGAGGTCACCACCCCGCTGCCCTACGCCTTCCCGACCCTGCGCCACGGCAAGCGCGTGGTCCTGATGGACTTCGGGATCAAGCACACCATCATCGAGCGCCTCGCGGAGGTCGGGATTGAGCCCATCGTGGTGCCGGCCCAGACCACCCCGGCGCAGATCATGGCCCTGCAACCGCACGGCCTGTTCCTGAGTAACGGCCCCGGCGACCCCGCCCCGCTGGAGTACGCGCACAAGACCGCGTGGGAGATGATGGGCCTGCTGCCCACCTTCGGCATCTGCCTGGGCCACCAGATCCTGGGCCTGGCGGCGGGCGGCTCGACCTTCAAGATGAAGTTCGGGCACCGCGGCGGCAACCAGCCGGTCAAGAACCTGCTCACCGGCAACGTGGAGATCACGGCGCAGAACCACGGCTACGCGGTGGACCTCGACTCGATTCCCAACGGCTCTTTTGTCGCCACGCACGTCAACCTGAACGACGGCACCCTGGAGGGCATGGCGCACAGCCGCTACCCGGTGTTCTCCGTGCAGTACCACCCGGAAGCGAGCCCCGGCCCCCACGACAGCCGCTACCTCTTCGACCGCTTCATCGAGGAGATCGACGCCTTCGATGGCGGCACCGGCTCCCCGGTGCAGAAGGCCGTGACCGGCCGCCTGGGCATCTGACCCGCGGGTGCCGGGCGGCCCCCACGGTAGAGGTGGGGATTTGCCCCGCCGGGCCGCCCTGCGCTACGTTCCTGCCATGACGCGCGCCCTGCCGACCGCCCTGCTTCTGGCCTTCCCGCTGGCCTTCATGGTGCTCGCGCAGCCCGGCTCGGCCCAGACCGCGCCCACCTCGGCCGTGAAGCAGAACGTGAAGTACACGGCGGTGCAGAAACTCGTGAAGGTGACCACCGACGGCGGCAAGCGCACCGAAACCCTGGTCGCCAGCCCCCTGACCGTGGTGCGCGGCGACGTGCTGGTCGAGGAAGTCACGGTGCAGAACGTCGGCCGCCAGACGCTGCCACAGGTAACCGTCACCATGCCCATGCCGAACGGCACGTCCTTCACCGGGCAGGCCACGGCCGCCAGCGGGCGCATCACGCTGGCGTACAGCACGGACGGTGGACGCAACTTCACGCCCACCCCACAGCACATCAGCAGCGTCACCCAGAACGGCAAGACGGTGCTGCAGAAATCCGCCGCGCCCATGGGCGAGGTCACGAACGTCCGCTGGAACGTCCGCGACGTGAAGGCCGGCGAGACGTTGAAACTCACGTACCGCGTCAGCGTGAACTGAAACCGTTCACCGTTTCTTGAGTGGGCGTGACTTCCCACCGTCCGGGGCGCGTGACCGGGCCACACTCGGCCCCGTGGCCGTGCAGCTGGTGTGGTTCAAGAAAGACCTGCGTGTCCGGGACCACGCCCCGCTGGCCGAGGCGGCGCGGCGCGGCCCCGTGCTGCCCGTGTTCATCTACGAGCCCGAACAGCTGGAGCACCCGGAATTCGCCGGGCACCACCTGACGCACCTCAACACCTGCCTGACGGAACTGAGAGAACGGCTGGCCGACCTGGGCGCGCCGCTGGTCATCCGGCACGGCGAGGCCGTGGCCGTGCTCGATGAGTTGCGCGCTGAGCACGATGTGCAGGCGGTATGGGCGCACGAGGAGACGGGCAACGGCGTGGGCTACCAGCGGGACCGGCGGGTACGGGCGTGGGCGCGGGGCCGCGGCCTGCCCTTCACGGAGCTGCCGCCGCACGGCGTGATCCGCCGCATGCGAAGCCGCGACGGCTGGGCCGCTACGTGGGAGGAACGCATGGCCGCGCCCGTCGTGCCCGTGCCCGCGCGGCTGGACGGCACGGCCGCATATGCCGGCCGGGTGCTCCTCCACGCGGACCTGGGCGTGCCCGCCGACGACCGGATCATCCCGCCCGGCGGAGAGGCCGAGGCGCACGCGGTCCTGGCGTCGTTTCTCGCACACCGGGGCGTGAACTACATGCGCGAGATGAGCAGCCCCATCACCGCCGCCGACAGCTGCTCGCGGCTGAGCGCGCCCCTGGCGTTCGGCACGGTCTCGCTCAGGGAGGTCGTGCAGGCCACCCGGCAGCGGCTGGCGCAGGTCCGGGGCGATCTCCACGCGGACCCGCGCTGGGTGCGCTCGCTGCGCTCCTTCGAGTCGCGGCTGCACTGGCACTGCCACTTCATCCAGCGCCTGGAGAGCGAGCCGCAGATGGAGTTCCGGTCCCTGAACCGCGCGCTGGACGGCCTGCGCGAAGACGCGTGGAACGCGGAGCACTTCGAGCGCTGGCGGGCGGGGCAGACCGGCTATCCCATGGTCGACGCGTGTATGCGGTCGCTGCGCGCGACGGGCTGGCTGAACTTCCGCATGCGCGCCCTGCTGGTCAGTTTCGCCACCCAGCACCTGTGGCTGCACTGGCGCCGGCCGGGCTTGGTGCTGGCGCGCGAGTGGCTGGACAACGAGCCCGGCATCCACTGGTCGCAGATGCAGATGCAGAGCGGTACGGTCGGCATCAACCGCCTGCGGATCTACTCGCCCACGCGGCAGGCCCGCGAGCAGGACCCGGACGGCACGTTCATCCGCGCGTGGCTGCCGGAACTCGCGGACGTGCCCGGCGACTTCATTCACACGCCGTGGGTATGGAGCGGCGCGTCCCGGCTGACCTATCCGCCGCCCATCGTGGACGAGCTGGCCGCCGGCCGCGCCGCCCGCGCCCGGATGACCGCCGCCCGCGCGACCCCGCAGTTCGGGGCCGAGGCCCGGCGCATCTACGAGCGGCACGGCAGCCGCAAGAAGGCCGTCATGCGCGCCGAAAGAAAAGCTCAGGGCCTGCCGGAGCCACGCCCGCGCCCCACCCGCCACACTGCGGAAACAAGGAGACCAGCCATGTCTGACCAGCCCGACCTCTTCGGCCTGACCCCCGAACCGCCCAAGGCGATCATGCCCGCCGGGCTGCCCGACAGCTGGCAGCGGGCGCTGGGGCCGGAATTCGCCGCGCCGTACTTCCACGAGCTCAAGGACTTTCTGGTGGAGGAGCGGCGTGGGCACACCATCTTTCCGCCGGCGCCGGACGTGTTCAACGCCCTGCGCTTCACGCCGCTGGAGGACGTGAAGGTGCTGATCCTGGGCCAGGACCCGTACCACCGGCCCGGTCAGGCGCATGGCCTGAGCTTCAGCGTGCGGCCAGGCGTGACCATTCCGCCCAGCCTGCGCAACATCTACAAGGAACTTCAGGCGGATCTCCCCGGCTTCGTGCCGCCCCGCCACGGGTACCTGAGAGCGTGGGCCGATCAGGGCATCCTGCTGCTCAACGCCGTGCTGACGGTGCGCGAGGGGCAGGCCAACAGCCACGCGAACAAGGGCTGGGAGCACTTCACGGACGCTGTGATCCGGGCGGTGAATGGCAAGCCCGAGCGCGTGGTGTTCGTGCTGTGGGGCGCGTACGCCCGCAAGAAGCGCAAGCTGATCACCGGGCCGCAGCACGTGGTCATCGAGTCCGCGCATCCCAGTCCCCTGAGCGAGGCGAAGTTCTTCGGCAGCCGCCCCTTTTCTCAGGTCAACGCCGCGCTGGAACAGGCTGGGCGCGGCCCCATCGAGTGGCAACTGCCCGCGAAGGCCGAGGAATGACCACCCGCACCGAGGCCCTTGCCGGAGAGTACCTGCGCCGCGAGGGCCACGACCCCAAGGCGTTCAAGTACTTCTGGCCGGACGGCCGGCCGTACCGCGACCGGGCCGGCGTTGACCGCATCGCCAGGCTGGCCGTGCCGCCCGCCTACGAGGACGTGTACGTGTCGCCGGACCCGGACGCGGAACTCCAGGCCTTCGGGCGGGACGCCGCCGGGCGCCTCCAGTACCGCTACCACCCGGACTTCGTGCAGGCCGGCGCGCTGAAGAAATGGCAGCGCCTGACGCGCTTCGCCGGCGTGCTCGGCACGCTGCGGACCACGACCGCCGCGGACCTGCGCGCCCCCGGCCTGCCGCCCCGCAAGGTCGCCGCCCTGATGACCCGGCTGCTGCACGTCGCGCGCTTCCGGGTGGGCAGCGATATCTACGAGAAGCAGCACCAGACCTACGGCCTGAGCACCCTGCGGCAGAAGCACGTGCGCGTGCAGGGCACCACCGTCACCTTCCACTTCAAGGGCAAGCACGGCATCACGCAGCACAAGGCGACCACGGACCGCACGCTCGCCGCCAACATCGGCCGGCTGCTGGAATTGCCCGGCCCGTGGCTGTTCCAGACGGCGGATGCCGACGGCGCCCGCCGACGTGTCCGCGCCGGGGAACTCAACGCGTACTTGAAAGAAGTCATCGGCCCCTTCAGCGCCAAGGACTTCCGCACGTGGGGCGGCACCCTGCTGGCCGCCGAGTACCTCGCGGAGGTGGGGGTGGCGGACACCGAGAAGCGGGCCCGCCAGACCCTGGTGGACTGCGTGAAGTACGTCGCCGCCGATCTGGGCAACACGCCCGCCGTCACGCGCAGCTCGTACATCTGCCCGGTGATCTTCGACCGCTACCTGGACGGCAAGGTGCTCGACGACTACGAACCCCGCGCCGGCCGCGGCGAGGGTGATCTGGACGGCCTGACCCGCAGCGAGGCGGCCCTGAAACGCCTGCTGGAGAGCGAGAAGTCGCTCAGGGTGCGGGGGAAGAGGGCGGCGTGAGTCGTTTGTCGGGAGTGCCGAGGATTCTGTGAACACGAACGATCCCAGAGCCAACTTTCTGACTGCGGTCAAGAACGGCAAAATCGGCATCCTGCGACCTCAGACCCAGAAGGCGACCTTGCTCAGCCTCCTGCCCGAGTTGGAGGAGGGAACCATCGCCGGCTACTCCTATCTGGACAGCACCGAGTGGCTTTTCGATGGTCAGCAGCTGGAGCGCGTGGTGATCCGGTTTGATGGGCCCCAAGCAGCCCACCGCGCTTATACCCTGCTGCAACTTCAATGGCTGGAGGTGCTGTGGCGACGGCCTTATGCTGAGGTTCTGGCCTTATTCCAGAGCAGTGCAAGACCGTTCCGTACCCTGACTTACGAGGATGGAACGCTTGGGCTGCACGTGTTTCAGTCGCCATCTGGGCTGCTGCTCAATTTTGATGCCGATGAAACATGCCAACGCCTGACGCTGGAATTTGAGGACAGATTTAGGGTTCTCGGCGGCATCAGGACATTGACCGTCCATGACTCATCGCAGCTTCTCAGCCCAGCTCCTTGCGCATGATCACGTTCGTCGTCTGGAAGCCCAGGCCCTCGTACAGCGCGCGGGCGCTGGTGTTGTGGCCGAACACGTGGAGCTGGATGTTCGTGGCCCCGCGCGCGGCGGCGTCCCGCTCCAGCAGCGCGAAGGCCTGCGAGGCGTACCCGCGCCGGCGGTAGGGGTCGTACACCTCGACCTCGTACACGAAGGCGGTGCGGGTTCCGCCGCGCGTCTGGAGGGCGTACCACAGCACGCCCACGTCGGCCCCCTCGTGCGGATCGTGCAGGTGGTACAGCACGTTGTCCGGCGTGTCCGGCCCCTGCGGCAGCAGCTGGCGGAACTCGCGGTCGGCGCGCTGCATGGCTTCCTCCGGCGTCCACTCGCCGCTGCGGATCTTCTCGGCGGCGTACTGCGGGGCGGCGTGGGCGACGAAGCGCTCGAAGGCGGCCGCGTCCATCGGGCGCAGTTCGATCATGCCGGCAGTGTAGGCGCGGTGTGGTTGACGGAGCGATAGGCCCTTCGGCCCATGCGCCGGCGGGCCAGGCCGGGTACGGTGGCGGGCAATGGATGACGTTCCGGTCCGGATGCACGTGGATGAGGTGACGACCGACGCGGCGCTCGTGGCGCGGCTGGTCGCGGCGCAGTGCCCGCAGTGGGTGGGGCTGCCCATCGCCCGGGTCGTGTCGTCCGGCACCGACAACGCCATGTACACCCTGGGCGAGGCGCGCGTGGTGCGCCTGCCGCGCCGCTCGTGGGCGGTGGACGACATCGCCAAGGAGGCGACGTGGCTGCCCCGGCTGGCCCCGCACCTGCCGCTGGCGGTGCCCGACCCGCTGTTCGTCGGCAGTCCCGGCGAGGGCTTTCCGTTTCCGTGGGCGGTGTACTCCTGGCTGGACGGCGTGGACGCAGGGCTGGACACCGTGCGGGACGCGCCCGAGTTCGCCCGCGACCTCGCCGGATTCGTCGCGGCGCTGCGCCGGGTGCCGCGCCCGGCCGGGGACGCGCCGCAGGGCTCGCGCGGCGGCACGCTCGTCGACCGTGACGAGGACACCCGCGAGGCCATCGCGGAGAGCGCGCAGCTGGGCCTTCTCGACCCCGCGCCGGTCCTGGCCGCGTGGGAGGCCGCGCTGCGGGCACCGGCGTGGAGCGGCGAACCCGCGTGGCTGCACGCCGACCTGAAACCCGGCAACCTCCTGGCGCACCGGGGCCGCGTGAGCGCCGTGATCGACTGGGGCGGCCTGACGCTGGGCGACCCGGCGGTCGACCTCCAGCCCGCGTGGAACCTGCTGGACGCGGCCACCCGGCCGGCGTTCCGCGCCGCGCTGGACGTGGACGATGCCACGTGGGCGCGTGGCCGCGGGTGGGCGCTGTCCATCGCGCTGATCGCGTGGCCGTACTACCGGCACAGCAACCCGGACCTCGCGGCCGTCTCCCGACGCACCATCCGCGCCGTGCTGGACGGCTAAACTGCGCCTATGCTGAGGATCGGTTCGGTCGTGTGGGGCGTGCAGGACGTCGCGCGCGCGGTGCGGTTCTGGACAGCCGCCCTGAACTACCGCCCGCGCGAGGAGCCCGACGAGACGTGGGCCGTGCTGGTGCCCAATGACGGCAGCGGCGTACAGATCGCACTGGCCCGCGTGGGCTCCGAGCGGGCGCGGCGCCACCACCTCGACCTGTACGCGCAGGATCAGGTGGCCGAGGTCGAGCGGCTGCTCGCGCTGGGGGCCACCCGCGTCGAGTGGCGCTACCCGCCGGACGCCGATTACGTGGTGCTGGCCGATCCGGACGGCAACCGCTTCTGCGTGATCGACAAGGGCGCGGACGGCGTCAGTCGCCCGTGACCACCCGCTGGAGTTCCGCCGGGTTCATGACCGTCACGGTGCGGCGCGCGAGGTCGATCCAGCCCAAGCGGTAGAACTCGCCCAGCTTGCGGCTGACGATCTCCGGCACCGTGCCGAGCAGCGCGGCCAGCTCGCTGTTCCTCGGCAGCGCGTGGGGGGCGCCGGCGTGGTCGAGTAGGTACGCGGCGAGGCGTGCGCCCACGCCACTGAAGACCAGCGCGTCCAGGCGGCGCTGACCGTCTGCCTCACGCCGCGCGAGGTGAGTGATCACCGCGCCGGCCAGAGCGGGCGTGTGCAGGATGATGTGCCGCGCGAGGTCGGCGGGCACGGACAGCAGTTGCGTGGGTTCGCCAAGCGCGTGGGCATGGGCCGTGTGGCGGCCCGCACTGTCCAGAACGGCGGCAAGGTCCAGCATCTGCCGGGGGCCTTCGATGCCCAGCGTGAATTCCCGCCCGCCCGGCCCAGCGCGGTACACGCGGACGCTGCCCCGTGCGACGACGGACAGCGTGTCGGCGGCGTCGCCTGCGCGGAACACGGCGTCGTGTGTGTCATACCTTCGGAAGCGCGCCCGCCCCGCCAGCGCGGTCAACTGCTCCCGTCCCGCTCCCTGGAACAGCGGGGTCAGGGCCAGCAGGGCCACGGCGTCGGGGAAGGACACGGCGTCATGCTGCCACGCCCCCACCGGTGCGGTGCTCAGAGGAAGAAGTCGCGGTTCCGGGCGATGGACGCGCGCTGATCGTGGGGCACGTCCTCCTCGGGATAGACCGCGCCCACTGGGCACGCGGGCACGCACGCGCCGCAGTCGATGCACTCGTCCGGGTCGATCACGAACTGGTTGCCCGCGTCGTGGATGCAGTCCTGGGGGCAGACCTGGGTGCAGGCGGCGTCCTTCACGCCCGCGCAGCCGCTGGTGATCACGTATGCCATGCGTCCAGCGTGACGGCGTGGCCTGCGGCGCGCCATGACTTCGGTCAAGGCTCGTCCGGGCTGGCGGTCCTCCGCCGACCGTACCCGATGGCACGGCGCCCGTCCTGCCCCGGCCGGACACTGGCGCATGTCCAGACCTGTTCCGCAGCCCCTCACGCCCGGCCCCGGGCAGGAGAGCGTGTGGGCCTATCCGCGTCCGCCCCGGCTGGAGCGCACGGCCCGGCGCATCGAGATCGTGCTGGGCGGCGTGACGGTCGCTGACACGACCGCCGCCTTCCGCGTGCTGGAGACCAGCCACCCGCCCACGTACTACCTGCCCAAAGACGCCTTCCTGCCGGGCGTGCTGAGCCCCGCGCCGGGCCGCAGCGTGTGCGAGTGGAAGGGCCCGGCGACGTACTGGACACTCTCGGCGGGTGGCCGGGTCGCGGAGGCGGCGGGCTGGAGCTACGAGCGGCCCACGCCGGCCTTCCGCGACCTGGCCGGGCACGTGGCCGTGTACGCGGGCCGCATGGACGAATGCCGGGTGGACGGTGAGGTGGTCACGCCGCAGCCCGGCGGCTTCTACGGCGGGTGGATCACCTCGGATGTGGTGGGGCCGTTCAAGGGTGAGCCGGGCACGCTGGGCTGGTGACGCGCCGGGTGCGGGCTTCCAGGGAAACTGCGCGGCCCTTGCTACCCTGCTCGCATGACTGACGCAGCGGTCCGCTCGAAACTCACGGCCCTGGTGCCGGCGCTCCGGCACTTCCACTCGGCGCTGCTGGACTTCGCGAAGGAGGAATACGAGTTCCTGCACGGCCCGGTGAAGGGCCCGTACGCCCTGTACTCGCTGGTGATGAACGATCCCGCGTTCCAGTGGCTGCGGCCGCTGTCCGGCATCATGGCGACCCTGGACGAGGTGCTGGACGCGAAGGGCACGACCCTGAGCGAGCAGAACGTGACGGACGTGCGGGGCGCGCTGGGCCTGCTGTTCGCGGAGACCGACACGCGCTTCGCAGAGTTCCGCGCCGGGTACGCGCGGGCGCGCGGCGACGCCCGGGTGCGCGAGACCGAGGCGCAGTGGCGCGACGTGCTGTCCGGCAGCCTGGAAGCGTAGATGAAGCTGGTGGTGG
This sequence comes from Deinococcus metalli, assembly GCF_014201805.1. NCBI lineage: Bacteria > Thermotogati > Deinococcota > Deinococci > Deinococcales > Deinococcaceae > Deinococcus > Deinococcus metalli. The sequence goes on from NZ_JACHFK010000008.1 coordinate 104,810, forward strand.
GCCTGGGCAACCCCGGCACGCAGTACGTCCACACCCGGCACAACGTGGGCTGGCTGGTCGTGGACGAGGTCGCCCGCCGCGCCGGGGCCACGTGGCGCAAGGAAGGCAAGGACGCCGAGGTCGCGGAGGTGCGCGTGGGCAGCGAGAAGGTGCTGCTGGTCAAGCCGCAGACGTTCATGAACACCTCCGGCCGGGCGGTCGCGCCCTTCGTGTCGTTCTACAAGCTCGAAGGCCGTGACCTGCTGGCCGTCCAGGACGACCTGGACAGTCCCTTCGGCCTGCTGCGCCTGCGGCCCTCGGGGCGGCACGGCGGTCAGAACGGCGTCCGCGACATCATCCGGCTGCTGGGCCACGAGGCCTTTCCGCGCCTGAAGCTCGGCATCTCGCGTCCCCCGACGGGGTGGGACCCGGCGGACTGGGTGCTCAGCCGCTGGCGGCCAGAGGAGGCGGCCACGCTCGCGCAGCTCGTGCGGCTGGGCGCGGACGCCGTGGCGGTGTGGGCGTCGTCGGGCCTGGCCGAGGCGCAGCTTCAGTTCAACGGCACGGACCTGCGGCCCAAGCCGTCCACACCGACGTCCACTCCAGCCGACGGGCTGGATGCCGGGTCAGCAGCGGGCGGGGACAAGCCCGTATCCTGACCGGCATGCCCACAACCGATCTGCGCCTGGACGTCCTGATGCACCTCTCGAACCTGCCGGGGGTGCCCGGTCAGGAGGACGCAGTGCGCGACTTCGTGCTGGGGGAACTGGACGGTCTGGTGGACGAGGTGCGCGTGGACGCCCTGGGGAACGTGATCGCCCGGCGGGCGGCGCGCGAGGCCGCGGCGGGGGAGACCGTCGAGCGCGTGATGGTGAGTGCGCACATGGACGAGATCGGCTTCCTGGTGCGCTACATCGACGAGCAGGGCTATCTGCGCGTGCAGGCGCTGGGCGGCTTCGATCCGCGCAACCTCTTCGCGCGCACCGTGACCGTGCATGCGCGGGGCGGTACGCTGCCCGGCATCCTCACGCCGGGGGGGCGACCGGTGCACGTCTCCACGCCCGAGGAACGCAAGGCGATTCCCGAGGTGCGCGACTTCGTGGTGGACCTCGGCCTGGACGTGGCCGAGGTCCGCCGCCGCGTGCGGGTCGGGGACATGGTCACGCTCGACCAGGCGGCGCGGCAGGTGGGCGCGCTGGTGTGCGGCAAGGCCATGGACGACCGGGCGTCGGTCTTCGTGCTGCTCGAAACCCTGCGCCAGTTCGCGGAGCAGCGGCCCCGCCACGACATCCTCGCCGTGTTCTCGGTGCAGGAGGAGGTGGGGTTGCGCGGCGCGGGCGTCGCGGCGTACGGCGCGCAGCCGACCATCGGGATCGGGCTGGACGTGACGCTGGCGGTGGACACGCCGGGGGCGCGGCCCGACGAGGCAGTCACGCGGGTGGGCGGGGGCATCGGCATCAAGGTGTTCGACTCGAGCATGATCTCGACCCGCTGGCTGGTGGACCACTTCGCGGATCTGGCCGAGGCGCAGGGCATTCCGGCGCAGCTGGAGGTGCTCGCCCAGGGGGGCACGGACGGCGCGGCCATCCAGCGCTCGCGGGCCGGCGTGCCCAGCGTGACCCTCAGCGTGCCCACGCGCTACATCCATACCGTCGTGGAGGCCGTACACGTGGACGACCTGCGCGCGGGTGTGGACCTGCTGTGCGCGTACCTGCGCTGACGCGCGCGGCGCGCTAAAGGTTCACCCAAGGCGCGGGAGCAACGCTGGGCGCGCCGGCGGCGTACTCATGAGCATATGGAACTGCTCACCGGTCTGCTGTCCTCGCTGGGCCTGTCGGGCGCGGCGGGCCTGAACGCGTATATTCCGCTGCTGCTGGTGGGCCTGCTGTCGCGCGCGGGCGTGATGCACCTGTCGGCGCCCTTCGACCTGCTGATGAACCCGTGGGTGCTGCTGGGCGTGGCGGTGCTGGGCGCGCTGGACTTCGTGGGCGACAAGATTCCCGGCGTGGACCACGCGCTGCACGTGGTCGGCGGCGTGGTGAACGCGGCGGCCGGGGCGGTGCTGTTCGCGTCGCACGCGGGCGTGGCGGACGTGCCGCCCTCGCTGGCGCTGGTGCTGGGCGTGATCGTGGCGGGCGGCGTGCACGGAGCGCGCACGGCCGTGCGGCCAGTGGCGACCGCCACGACCGCCGGCCTGGGCAATCCGGTGGTGAGCACCGTCGAGGACGGCACCAGCCTGCTGATGAGCGTGCTGGCCGTGTTCGCCCCGGTGCTCGCCGTGCTGCTGCTGGCGGTGATCGCGGTGGTCGGCTACCGGCTGTGGTCGCGGCTGGGCGGGCGGCGACGGGCGCTGTAGACGGTTCAGGACATCCACGGGGTGGGGAGGAGGCGCTGGACTCCTCCCCACCCCCTTTGTGCTGCCGCCGTGCAGGGCGTCCGGCTCCGACTGGACAGGCGTCGCCGTTGCGCGTGACACTCCGTTCCCTGATGAGTGAACGCTGCAATCTGTACACGAGAATCTAGCCAAATTGCTGTCAGAATTTTGACATCCCGCTCATTCGTCCCTAAGCTCGGAGCATGCAGGGATGCAACCACTGCAAATTGAACGAACTAAAGGAGACGCCATGAAACTCATCACGGCAGTCATCAGGCCCGAACGCGTCCAACAGGTGAAAGAGGCGCTGTTCCAGGCAGGCATCAGCGGCATCACCCTGTCGCGCGTCAGCGGCCACGGCGGCGAGCAGGAAGTCGTCGAGCATTACCGCGGCACCCGCGTGATGGTCGAGTTCCACGACAAGGTCGAGGTCCGCATGGCGGTCTCGGAACCCTTCGTGCAGGCCGCCATCGACGCGATCGTGCGCGGCGCGCGCACCGGCGAGGTCGGCGACGGCAAGATCTTCGTGCAGAACCTCGACCGCGTGGTGCGTATCCGGACCGGCGAGCAGGACAATGCCGCCCTCACCCCCGTCACCGAGACGCGTCTCACGCCCGCGTGAGGGCCGAGAAAGGAGCCGTGACCCTGATGATCCCCCGATTCCCCTCCGGCCGTACCCTCCTCCCCCTGGCCCTGCTGCTCGGCGGCGTGGCCTTCGCCCAGGGCACCGCGCCCAAGATGGACACCGGCGACACCGCGTGGATGATCGTCGCGTCCGCCCTGGTCCTCCTGATGACGCCCGGCCTGGCCTTCTTCTACGGCGGCCTGAGCCGCACGCAGAGCGTCCTGAACACCATGATGATGAGCGTCGTGTCGATCGGGCTGGTCGGCGTCCTGTGGATGCTGGGCGGCTACTCGATCGCCTTCAGCGCTGGCGGCAACGCCTTCTTCGGCGGGCTGGCGAACGCGGGCTTCGCGGGCATGAAGGACCAGCTGAGCGGCACCATTCCGTCGTACGTGTTCGCGGCCTTCCAGGCGATGTTCGCGATCATCGCCCTGGCGCTGATCAGCGGCGCGGTCATCGAGCGCATGCGCTTCGGGGCCTTCGTGCTGTTCGGTGGGCTGTGGAGCCTGCTGATCTACTCGCCGCTGGCCCACTGGGTGTGGAACGCGGACGGCTGGCTGTTCAAGCTGGGCGCCCTGGACTTCGCAGGCGGCACCGTGATTCACATCGCCGCCGGGGTGTCGGGCCTGGTCGCCGCCTCGGTGCTCGGCAGCCGCATCGGCTTCCCCAAGACCGCCCACGTGCCGCACAACGTGCCCTTCGTGCTGCTCGGCGCCGGCCTGCTGTGGTTCGGCTGGATGGGCTTTAACGCCGGCTCCGCGCTGGCCGCCAACCAGACCGCCGCGCTGGCCTTCATGACCACCCTGATCGCTCCCGCCGCCGCGATGCTCACGTGGCTGGGCCTGGAGAGCGTCCGCTCCGGCAAGCCCACCGCCGTCGGCGCCGCCACCGGCCTGGTCGTCGGCCTGGTCGCCATCACCCCGGCGTGCGCCTTCGTCAGCCCGATGGCCTCGGTGCTGGTGGGTGCGCTGGGCGCCGCCGCGAGCTTCGCCGCCGTGCAGTACAAGGCCGCCATGAAGGCCGACGACGCGCTGGACGTGTTCGCGTGCCACGGGGTCGCCGGGATCGTCGGCGCCCTCCTGACCGGCGCGCTGGCCTTCACGACCGGCAGCGGCAAGCCCTGGGGCGAGCAGATGCTCATCCAGATCGCCGGCGTGCTCGCCAGCGTCGTGTGGACCGGCGTGGGCACCTTCGTCCTCCTGAAACTGGTGGGACTGGTCATGCCGCTGCGCGTGCCGGCCAACCAGGAGATCGTGGGGATCGACGTCAGCGCCCACTCCGAGCAGGGCTACTCCGACAGCGAAACCGGCCTGGGCGCTCCCGTCTTCGTCGGCGGCGACTGAGTTCACGCTCCAACTGAGTTCACGCACCACCCGTAACCCAGAACTTCCACGTCCACCTGCCCCCGACTGCATCCCCGGGGGCAGGCTGTTCATGTTGTGTGTGTCTGGCCGTGCATCCTGCCGGCCAGAGGGTCGTTCCTGCGCGCTCCGCCGTGAAAACCTGCTCCTTGTCCGGTGGGTTCTGGACAAATGTGCTCCCGATGACCGACGGCTCGCTACTCTGACTTCATGAAGCTCATCACGGCGGTCGTCCGGCCCGAGCGGGTTCAGCACGTGAAGCAGGCGCTGTTCCAGGCGGGCATCAGCGGCATGACCCTGTCGCGCGTCAGCGGGCATGGCGGCGAGCAGATCGTGGTCGAGCACTACCGCGGCACCCACGTGATGGTCGAGTTCCACGACAAGGTCGAATTCATGATCGCGGTCAGCGACCCCTTCGAGCAGGCCGCCGTCGACGCGATCATGCGCGGCGCGCGCACCGGCGAGGTCGGCGACGGCAAGGTGCTCGTGCAGAGCCTCGAGCGCGTGGTGCGTATCCGCACGGGCGAGGAGGACAACGCCGCCCTGACGCCTGTCAACGAGACCAAACTCACCCCGGACCAACCGTGAAGCGCGTGTGGGCCACGCTGGCGCTTGTGGGCGGCAGCGCCTTCGCCCAGGCCCCGGCCGGCCCGAACGGCGCCGACACCGCCTTCGTGCTGCTGTGCGCCGCGCTGGTGCTGCTGATGACGCCGGGCCTCGCCCTGTTCTACGGCGGCCTGGTGCGCGCCGGCAGCGTCCTGAACACCATGATGATGAGCTTCGCGGCGCTGGGCGTGGCGTCGGTCGCGTGGGTCGCCGTGGGGTACACGCTGGCCTTCGGCCCTGGCGGGAACGCCGTGATCGGCGGCCTGTCGCAGCTCGGGCTCGGCCACATGGCCGGCACCCTGACCGGCACCATTCCCACGCCGCTCTACGCGATCTTCCAGATTCTCTTCGCGGCGATCACCCTGGCCGTCGTGAGCGGCAGCGTCGTGGAGCGCATGCGCTTTCCCGCCTTCGTGGTGTTCGGCCTGCTGTGGATTCTCGTGGTGTACGCGCCCCTGGCCCACTGGGTGTGGAGTCCGGACGGCTGGCTGGCGCGCCTGGGCGTGCTCGACTTCGCCGGCGGCACGGTCGTCGAGGTGACCAGCGGCGTCAGCGGTCTGGTGGCCGCCGCGATGCTCGGCCCGCGCCTGGGCTATCCGCGTTTCGCGAGCATCCCGCACAACGTGCCGTTCGTGCTGCTGGGCACCGGTCTGCTGTGGTTCGGGTGGCTGGGCTTCAACGCCGGCTCCGCGCTGGCGGCCGGCACCACCGCCGCCTACGCCCTGCTGAACACGAACAGCGCCGCCGCCGCCGCCCTGCTCACGTGGATGCTGTGGGACAGCCGGCGCGGGGGGCGGCCCACCGCGGTCGGCGCGGCCACCGGCGCCGTGGTCGGGCTGGTCGCCATCACGCCCGCGTGCGGCTTTGTCACGCCGCTGGGTGCCCTGCTGATCGGCGCGGTCGCCAGCAGCGTCAGCTACGTGGTGGTCGCCCACAAGCACCGGCTGCTGCCCGACGACGCGCTGGACGTCTTCGCGTGCCACGGCACCGCCGGGATCGTGGGCACACTGCTCACCGGCGTCCTCGCCAGCCCGGTCGTGAACCCGGCCGGCGCCGGCCTGCTCGCCGGCCACGCCGCCCAGGTGGGCATTCAGCTGGTGGGCGTGCTGGCGGCCGCGGCGCTCGCCGGGGGCGGCACCTTCGTCCTGCTCAAAGTCACCGCGCTGATCACGCCGCTGCGCATGACCGAGCGCCAGGAAAGCCAGGGCATCGACCTGACCGCCCACCAGGAAGAGGGCTACCAGGAAGCCGAGAGCCCGCTGGCGGCGCCGGTGTTCGTCGGCGGCGACTGAGCCCGGCGCCGCTCAGGTTCTGGAGTCCGGCGTGCGGTGGCCTGGCCCGGCCGCGACGGCCGGAACGTCCGGGCGTTTCAGCGACGCGGTGGGGCGGTTCAGCACCGTCCCGGTCCGTTTCGCCGTCCAGATGCGCTGCCCGATCAGGACGATCACCAGCAGGGTCGTGCCGGTCAGGCCCAGCAGCACGCGGTGTTCCGGGACCAGCATCACGCCCAGCAGCGTGAAGTACGCGATCATCAGCAGCAGGTACGTGATCAGGCTGTTGCCGCGCTGCGCGCTGAGCAGCACGTCCACGTAGGTGGGGCCGTCCTCCATGCGCTGCGGCAGCGGATAGGCCGGCAGGCGCTGGTTGCGGTGCACGTCGACCACCACGGCCGTGATGTTGTCCGGACCGCCCGCGTCGTTGGCGGCGTTCACCAGCGTCCGGGCGGTGTCCTCGGGCTCCAGCGGCCGCGCCAGCAGTTCCAGCAGCTGACGGTCGAGCACCACGCCGCTCAGGCCGTCGCTGCACAGCAGCAGCCGGTCGCCGGGCTGCACGGGGAACGCGAACAGTTCCAGGCGCACGCGCTCCTCGCCGCCCAGGGCGTTGCTCACCACCGAACGCCACTGGTGGTCGCGGGCCTCCTGCTCGGTCATGTGGCCCAGCCGCACCTGCTCCGCCACCCACGAGTGATCCTCCGTCAGACGGTACAGTTCCCCGCCGCGCAGCAGGTACGCACGGGAATCCCCGACATGCGCGACCGTGACGGCTCCGCGGTCCACCAGCGCCGCCAGCAGCGTGGTGCCCATACCCACGTATTCCCCGACCGCGTGGCGCAGCACCGCCAGGTTGGCGGCCTGCACGGCCTCGGCCAGCCGGATCGGCGGGGAACTGCGGGTCTCGAGGTAGTGCTGGCTCAGCGCGTCCAGCGCGAGGTTCGCCGCGAGTTCACCCGCCGCGTGCCCGCCCATGCCGTCCGCCACGGCGTACAGCCCGCCACGCGGCAGGTCGAGGGCCAGGGCGGCGTCCTGGTTCACCCCGCCCTGCCGCTGACGACCCACGTCCGTCAGGAGACCTGACGACATGGATGGCGTCGCGGAAGCGCGCATGAAGCCAATATAAGTCACGCATTCTTACAGCTCCCCACACTCCCTGCGCGCCCTGCGGCAGAGGGTTTTCACCGCGCCGCACGCCGGGGAGGATCAATGGTCGTCAGGAGAGCGCTGCTGGGTGACCGGTCATCACGGCGCCGCGGCGCCAGCGCGAGCTGTGGGCCGGCGTGTCAGGGCGCGCTGGGCGGGGCCAGACGCTCGCCGGCCCGCACGGCGTCGGGCAGGCGATTGGACGCCGGCGGCAGCGGGCACGTCCACCCGTCCCCGTACGCGCAGTACGGGTGGTACGCCATGTTGAAATCCACGTCCACCCACAGCTCGCCGTCGTCCGCCAGGGGGGCGTCCAGGTAGCGGCCGGCGCCGTAGGTCTCCTCGCCGCTGGTCGCGTCCCGGAACGGGATGAACACCCGCTGCGGGCGCTCCTCGCCCAGTGGGGCGTACACCGTCAGCGTGCGCTCGCCGCCGGGCAGGGGCAGCGTGACCGTGCCGAGGGCGCTCATGGTGCGCGGCTGGCCGGTGTTTGTGTCCAGCGTGAACGGCGCGCCGCCGTCCGGCGCCGGGTGCAGCGGGACCCGGAACGCCCACGCCTCGTCCGGCGGGTAGTAGGTCAGGCCGGTGAAGGTCTCGGGCCGCACCGGGCCGCGCCCCGCCGCGAAGTGCTCGTCCTTGCGCCGCCGGAAGTCCAGCACGGCCTCGTCGTATGCGGCACTCACCAGTCCACCGTGACGCGCTGCCCCGCGTACTCCACGATGTCGCCCCGGTGCAGCTTGCGCCGCCGCCGCGTCTCGACCTCGCCGTTCAGCCGCACCTCGCCGCCCTGCACGCGGAACTTCGCCTCGCCGCCCGTCTCGACCAGCCCGGTCAGTTTCAGGAAGTCCTGGAGGTCGATGGTGTCGCGCTCAGGTGCCGTCATGCGGCCAGGGTAGCAGGGCGCACCCTCAGGGCTTGGACGCCGGGGGCGGGCTGCTCGTGGGTGGCGTGGTGGCGGGGGTCGTGGTTGCCGGAGCCGTGGCGGGCGCTGTGCCCGTGCCGGTCGAGGGGGGAGTGGCCGGCGTGGTGGCCGGGGCCGCAGCCGGCACGCTCAGGGTGTACTGCGTGCTGAAGAGCTTGAGGTCGGCGTCGTCCACCCGCTGGTCCTGGTTGAGGTCGCCGGGCAGCGCGCCCGTCTTGCCATAGTTGCCCATCAGGATCGCAAGGTCCGCCAGCGTGATCTTGCCGTCCCCGTTCAGGTCGGCGCCGCTCAGGCGGGCGCGGGCGGCGTCCTGTGTCCACGCGCTGAGGCCGAGTTCCTTCGTCAGTTCGGCCTTCACGGCGTCTGCCAGCGGCAGCGGACCCTGCGGATTGAACTCGATGCGACGTTCAGTGCCGACCGTCACGACCCGCGCGGCGACGTCCGGGTTGAAGGGTGCGCTGCTGGTCCCGCTGCCCCCCAGGAACAGCAAAGGCCCGGCGCTGGTGTCCAGCGTGACCGGCAGCTCCTTGGTGCTCAGCGCCGCGAGGGCCTCCTGAACGGCCTTCGTGAGTACGTCGCCCTGCGGGCGCAGCTTGACGGTGGCCGCCTGGGCCGCGCCCAGCAGGGCAGCCACGAGCAGCGTGCCCGTCAGTGCGGTTCTCAGGCGCTTCATTTGGCCTCCCGGGCTGCGCGGATGGCGTCCCGCAGGGCGCCCAGATCCGTGATGTCCTTGCCGGCGGCGTCCTTGGCCCCCGTGACCTTCCCGCTGCTGACGGGGTACAGCCCCTGGTTGAAGCCCACGACCGGGCTGTCCAGCCGCCGGGCGTACAGCAGCGCGACGACCTCCTGGCCCGCGGTAAGGGTCGGCAGGTCGGCCAGGCCCTGCAACACATACAGCGCCGGGCGGCCCTGGTACTGCGGCAGGGTGCCGGCGTCGCCCGTCAGCGTCTCCGCGACGGTCAGCGGGTAGACGGTGTACGCGGCGCCGCCCTCGGTGACCGTCGCCGCCGTGCCCAGCGTGGCGCGCACGATGACCTCGGCCTTCTTCGCCTGCTGCGCGAAGGTCAGGGTGGGCGCGGTGGTCGCTCCGGCGGGCACCGCCATCAGCAGCCAGAGGCCGAGGCTCAGGGCGCGCAGCGCGGCCCTCACGGCGTGCCCCCACCCGGGGAGGGCGGCGTGGGATCTGGCGGATTGGGCGGCGTGGGCGAGGCGTTCGGATCGGTGGCGGGCGCCGTGGTGTCCGTGCTGGTGGCGGGCGCCGTGCTCGGCGAAGTGCTGGGCGCCGTGGTGTCCGTCGTGGGGGTCGTGGCTGGGGCGGCGCTCGGCGCGGTCGTCTGCGACCCGGACGCCGGGGTGGACGGCGCGGCGTTCGGAACGCCGACCAGCGCGCCGTCTGCGCCGCGCGCCTCGACGGTGAGCGCCCCGCCGCTCAGGGTCACGGCCTTGCTGGGTTTCACGCTGACCAGCGCGACGCGCGTGCCGGTGCGCGGCACCTTGCGGAAGCCGATGTCCAGCAGCAGCGTCTGCCCGTCCTGCCGCCAGAACAGCAGGCCGCCCGCGTCCGCGTTCTGCACTCGCGTGACCTTCACGCCCTGCGGCAGCGTCCACGACAGGTGGGCGGCCCGCGCGCTCCGCGGCGCGGTGATGGTCAGCGGAATGCGCGTCTCGCCGCGGATCTCCCCGCTGGGCAGGGTCGGCGTGATCGCCAGGGGCGGCAGGTCCTGCACGTTCAGGGTGTACTCGCTGGCCTTGGTGCTCAGCGTGGAATCGGTGGCTTCCAGCGTGAAGGTGTACGTGCCGGTCTTGGTGGGCTGCCCGGACAGCGTGCGCTGCGAGGCGTCCAGCTTCACGCCCGGCGGCAGCGTGCCGCCCGCGAGCCGCAGCGAGTACGGTCCCACCCCGCCCGCGATGGCCACGGTCGCCGTGTACGGCTCGTTCACGTAGATGGGCGGCAGGCCGCCGGCGCTGTCGGCGAAGTACAGGGCGTCCTTGCCGCTGGTGGTGGAGCCCGTGGTCGTCTGACCACACGACACCAGGGCCGCGCCCAGCAGCAGGGCCAGCGCCGCGCGGCGCGGAGAGGGCAGGAGAACCATGCCCCGCAGTGTACGCGGCGGCGGGTGCGTGCCCGGTGAGGAGGGCATGATCTTCCGCAGCCGCCCCCGCCGGGCGGGCGAGTGCGCGTCCTGGCACGCTTCCCGGCGAGGGCCTGCACTAGACTTCCGGGATGACAGCCACCACCTCCGCCCTGCCCCACGTGGGCGACCGTCTGGGCCGGTACACCGTGCAGCGCGTGGAAGCCCTGCCGGAGATGCAGGGCACGCTGATCCTGCTTGAGCACGAGCTGGGCGCCCGGCACGCGCATGTCGTGCGCGACGACGACAACAGCGCCTTCGGCGTGACCTTCCCGACCGTGCCGAGGGACTCGACCGGCGTGGCGCATATCCTGGAGCACATCGTGCTGATGGGCAGCCAGAAGTACCCGGTGAGCGATCCCTTCTTCGCGATGCTGCCGCGGTCGCTGAACACCTTCATGAACGCCATGACCAGCAACGACTGGACGACCTATCCGTTCAGCACGCGCAACGAGCAGGACTACTTCAACCTGCTGTCGGTGTATCTGGACGCGACGTTCTTCCCACTGATGCGCTACGAGTCCTTCCGCCAGGACGGCCACCGCTTCGAGTTCGAGACGCCGGACGACCCGCGCAGTCCGCTGAAGCTCCAGGGCGTGGTGTACAACGAGATGAAGGGCGCCATGGCCGCGCCCGGCGCGGTGATGTGGCGGGCCTTCGGCAAGGCCCTGTACCCGGACCTGACATACGCGAACAACTCCGGCGGCGCGCCGCAGGACATCCCGAACCTGACCTACGAGGGCCTGCGCGCGTTTCACGCCGCCCACTACCACCCCAGCAACGCCTTCTTCTACACCTACGGCAAGCTGCCGCTCGCTCGCATCCTCTCGGACATCGAGTCCCACGTGATGACGCACTTCACGCGTCAGGAACTGGACGTGAGCATCCCGGACCAGGCGGCCTTCGCGCAGCCGCGCCGCGAGACCGTCACGTACCCCGGTTCGGATGTGGAGCGCGGCGCGCAGGTCAGCGTGGCATGGAAGCTGGGCCACAGCAGCGACGCCGACGCGAACCTGCGCTGGAGCGTCCTGAGCGACGTGCTGCTGGGCAATCCGGCCGCGCCCCTGACCCGCCCGCTGATCGAGTCCGGCCTGGGCGCGGGCCTGGCGGACCTCAGCGGCTACCGCGACTCCTTCCGTGAGGGCGCCTTCGCCGCCGGCCTCAAGGGCCTCCCCTCCGGCAGAGCGCAGGAGGTGGAGACGCTGGTACTGGACACCCTGCGGGACATCGCCACGCAGGGCATCGACCCCGCGCTGATCGAGAGCAGCCTGCACCAGTTCGAGATCGCCCAGAAGGAGGTGAGCAACGCTGGGTACCCCTACGGACTCCAGGTGATGTTCCGGCTGCTGGGGCCGTGGCTGTACGGCGGCGATCCCGTCACGGGGCTGCGGCTGGAGGCCGAACTGACGCGCCTGCGCGCCGACCTCGCGCGTGGCCGGGTGTTCGAGCCCATGATCGAGCGCGGCCTGCTGGACAATCCCCACCGCGTCACGCTGGAACTCGCGCCGGACCCGCAGCTCGCCGAGCGCACCGAGGCCGACGAGCAGGCCCTGGTCACGCGCCTGAGCGCCGACTTCACCGACGAGGACCGCTCGCGCATCGTCGCGGAGAGCCTGCGGCTGAAAGAACTCCAGGCGCAGGAGGGCACCCCGGACGTACTGCCCACCCTGGCCCTCTCGGACGTACCGCCGCGCGTGCCGCGTGTGGCCTACACGCAGGAGGAGGTTGGGCGCGCCACCGTGGCCCGCGTGCCGCAACCGACCGGCGGCCTGACGTACCTCGACGTGCAGGTGCGCTTGCCCGACGTGCCGGATGACCTGCTGGAGACCCTGCCGCTGTACGCCTTCGCCGTCACGCGCGGCGGCGCGGCCGGCGACGACTACGTGGCCCTGGCCCGCCGCATCGAGGCCGTAACGGGCGGGATCAGCGCCAGCGTCGGCGTCGGCACCCGCCCGGACGACCTGGCGGGGCTGCGCCTGAGCTTGACCCTCAGCGGCAAGGCCCTGGCCCGCAACGCCCCGGCCCTGGTGGACGTGCTGCGCGACGTGCTCGCCACGCCGATGTTCACCCGTGACCGCCTGGAACAGCTGCTCAAGCAGCGCCTCGCCGGCCTCAAGGCCAGCATCCTGCAGGGCGGCAACGCCTACGCCGAGCGCCTCGCCGCCGCGCAGGTCAGTCCGGCCGGCGTGATCGCCGAGCGCTTCAGCGGCCTGACCGCCCTGGCCTCCCTGAAGACCATCGTCGAGGGCGGCGGCCTGGACGACCTGCTGGTCCGCCTGAACCGCGTGCACGCGCTGCTCCTGACCGGCACGCCCGCGCTGTGCGTGACCGCCACGCCCGACGACCTGAACCTCGACGTCACGCCCATCACGGCCGCCTTCGTCGGAGACGCGCCGGTGGGCCAGCCCGCGCCGCAGCCCGCGCCGCTGCGCCCGCAGGCGCGCACCACCGACTCGCCGGTCGCGTTCAATGCCGTGGCGTTCCGCACCGTGCCGTACACGCACCCGGACAGCCCCGCGCTGCTGGTGCTGTCGCGGCTGCTGCGCAGCGGCTACCTCCTCAAGGAGATCCGCGAGAAGGGCGGCGCGTACGGCGGCGGCGCCGGCTTCGACACCCGTGAGGGCGTGTTCACCATGAGTTCGTACCGCGACCCGAACGTGAAGCGCACCTTCGAGGTCTTCCGTGACGCCCGCACCTATCTGGACACAGACCTGGGCCAGCGCGACCTGACCGAGGCGATCCTGTCGGCCAGCAAGCTCCTCGACCCGCTGACCAGTCCCGATACCATCGGCCGCATGCGCTTCTTCGGCGACCGCGCCGGCTACACGCCCGAGGTGCAGGAGGCCTACAAGGCGCGGCTGCTGGCCGTCACGCTCGCTGACCTCAGCCGCGTGATGGACACCTACCTCACGCCCGACAGGGCCGCGTACGCGCTGGTCGCCGGACAGAACCCCAACGACGACGTGCGCGACCTGAACCTGGAGTTCGACGTCCAGGCCATCTGAACCCGGTGGCCCGACGGCCGGGCCGCGCTCCTAGGGGGTGCGGCCCGCTGCCGTGGAGGCCGGCGGGGTGTCCAGCGGCACCGTGACCTGCCCCGTGCGCCAGTTCAGCCGCGCGGCGCGCCCCACGTGCGCCCAGAACTCCTGCGGGGTGCCGCCCGGCACGTCGTAGCGCAGGTACAGGTAGCCGCGCTGCGTGTCCGGCAGGCCCACGTTCACCTCTGCGCGGCTGGGCGCCGCGCCGTGCAGGGCCGCGAACTCCGGCGCCGCCTCGATCTGCGCCGCCGCCGCCGCGTACAGCTGCCGCTGCCGGTCGGTCGGTTCGCTCGCCGCACTGGGCGGCACCAGCAGCAGCGGTGGGCGCGCAGGACTGCTCACCGTGCCGCCCGGTACCCGGCAGCCCCGGCCGACGGGCCGTCCGGGAAGCACGCGACCGCCCGCGTGACCGCGTAGTTCACGTCGCCCTGCGGCAGGTGGTACACGCCGCTGCGGCTCACCTTCACGGGCGCGTCGGCCGGGCAGGCGCCCTGCGCGTCCGGCGGGGTGGGGCCGGACGGCGGCGCGCTGTCCGTGGCGGCCGGGGGCTCCGGGGTGGGCGGCGCCGTGTCCGGCAGGGCATCTGGAGACACCGGTTCGGGCGCGCTCGTTGCCGGCAGCCCCGGCAGGATGGGAAGGTCCAGCGTCGGGTGCTCCGGATCGGCCGCGCCGGGCGGCAGGGCCGGCACGTGCGTGGGCGCAATCGCCGGCTGGTTCGGCGCCCGCTGCGGTTTTCCGCCGCCCGGCAGCGGTCCCACGTACTTCACGTACGCCTCCTGCCAGTTGTGCGCGATGGCCCGCTGAGCGTCCGGAACGCCCACCGTGCCCGCGCAGATCAGGTCGTGCAGGCGGTTTTCCAGCGTGTCCTTCACGCGCGCGTTCAGTGGCGAGGTCACGTACGACTCCGGCCACAGGTTGCGCAGGCTGTTCGACCCACCCAGTTCCAGGCTGATCAGGTGATCCACCTCGAATTCGCCCGGCGCGCGTGACGTGATGCCGTACTCGCGGTACACCTGCTCCTTGAGGGCCTGCGGCACCGCCCGCACCGTCCGCGAGTAACCGGGGCGGCAGATCACCGCCGCGTCCGTCGTGAGCACGTCTCCCGGCGTCAGCGCCGGGTCTGGCAGCAGGGGAGGACCGGCCGTCAGGGCCAGCGCCCCCGACCCGCCCAGCACCAGGAAGACCAGCCACCGTGACGTCATGCGCCCAGCGTGCACCACGACCCTGCGGCGGACATGAAAACAGGCGCCACCCTGTCCGGCGACCCTTCTCCCGGCGGCCAGCCCATCACACCCCGGCCCGCGCCGCAGCTCGACATTAATGATCGATAACTGACCTTCATTGTAGGTACGGCAAGGCGCATGTGGGAGGGCCGGCGCCACAGTGGCCCCTACGGCTCACTGCTACAGGGTCCCGTCGGGCGTGCTGACGCCCGAAGCGGCCTGCGGCGTGAGGCCGAGGAGGTACACGCATGCCCCGTAAGCTTGTTCCGGCTCTCGCGACGGTCGTCTCGACCCTGACCCTCGTGGTGGGCTGTGCCCAGACGGCCACCACGACCCCGCCGGCCACCTTTCCGTACACCTCGGTGGTTCCGGTGGGCAGCGCGGACACGCCGACGGCGGTCGAACAGCGGTACGGCGGGCAGGTCGTGGTGTGGCGTCCGGAAGCGGCGTTCGCGGTGCTCGGCCTGTCGCACCACGCGGCCGGCGTCCTGAGCGCCCAGTCGGACGCGGGCGGATCCATCGCGGTCGAACCGAATGTCCAGGCCTACGGCGCCAGCGGCACCCTCAGCGCGTGGTCGGGTCAGGCCACCCGGGTCGATGCGGGCGGGCGCGCCGTGATCTGGAGTGGCGGCCGGGCCGTGATCTGGAGCGGGGGCCGCGCGGTCATCTGGAGCGGCGGCACCGGCACCGTGGGCGGCGTTCCCGAGAACAGCGCCTCGTGGGCACAGATCGGCCTGCCGGCCGCGTGGGCGGCGGCCCCGAATCTCGGCCAGGGCGTGAAGGTGGCGGTGATCGACACCGGCGTCGACCTCACGCACGAGATGTTCCAGGGCGCTCTGGCCGGCCCCGCCGACCAGTGGGACTTCGTGAATGGCGACCCGGTGCCGCAGGATGAGGGCGGCTTCAGCGACCCGGGCTTCGGGCACGGCACCAGCGTGGCGGGCATCGTCCTGCAGATCGCGCCGCACGCCACCGTGATGCCGATCCGCGCGCTGCGGCCTGACGGCAGCGGCGACGAGACCGCCATCGCGCAGGCCATCAACTTTGCCGTATCGCACGGCGCCCAGGTGATCAACCTGTCGCTCGGCTCCACCCAGAAGTCCGACGTGATCGCCCGGATGATCAAGTTCGCGACCGAGCAGGGCGTGAGCGTGGTGTCCTCGTCCGGCAACTCCGGCGACGACAAGATCACCGCGCCGGCCCGCGACGCCGACGGCAAGAAGACCCTCGGGGTCGGCAGCGTGGACCGCGACGACCGCAAGTCCTCCTTCTCGACCTACGGAGACAAGCTCGACGTGATGGCGCCCGGCGAGACGGTGTGGGGGCCGGTGCCCGGGAACTACTTCTCGTACTGGAGCGGCACGTCCATGGCCGCCCCGGAGGTGACCGGCGCGGTCGCCCTCGCGCTGGGGCAGCCGCTCAGGGTGGCGCCCAAGGACCTGCTCGCCACGCTGGTCGACACCGCCACCGACATCCGCCCCCTGAACAAGGCCTACGGCAGCAAGGTCAGGCGCCGGCTCGACGTGGCGGGCTTTCTCCAGGCCGCCACGCTGCCGTAAGCCCCATGTACGTCGCCGCCGCCCCGACTCCCCCGACCCCGCCCTCGGCCACCACCGTGGACGCGCTGCTCGGGGCGGCCGGGGCGCTGCTGGCCACCGCGCCGGGCCGCGCCGGCAGCATGGCCGAGGACGCTCTGGGCCTCGCCCGCGACCTGGCGTACCGGGCCGGCGAGGCGGACGCGCACCTGCTGCTGGGCCGCGCACGCCACCGGCTGGGTGAACTGCCGCAGGCCGAGGAGCATCTGACGGCCGCGCACGCGCTGTACGGCGCGCTGGAAGACCGGGGCGCGCAGGCGCAGGCGCTGATCGCCCACGGCACGGTGCTGCGCGACCTGGGCGCCCTCGACCGCGTGGGCGCCGTGCTGGACGAGGCGCTCGGGCTGTCGCGCACGCTGGGCGACGAGGCGCTGAGGGCCTCGATCCTGAACCACCAGGCGGCGCTGTCCAACAGCGCGGGGCGCCCGGACGTGGCGCTGGAGCAGCTCGGGGCGGCGCTGCGCATCCGCCAGGGTCTCGGGGACGCGCTGGGCGCCGCGCAGTGCCTGAACAACATCGGGCACGTGCATCTGGCGCGCCATGACCTGACCGCAGCCCTGTCCAGCCTGACGCAGGCCTACGACCTGCTCAAGACCGCGAACGACCCGGCGACCAGCGCGCACTGCCTGGTGAACATCGGGCACGTGTACGAGGAACTCGGGGACCACCAGCAGAACTACGAGTACACCGGACGCGCCCTGGCCGTCGCCCGCGACCACCACCTGCACAGCCTGGAGGCGTACTGCCTGAACAACCTCGCCGAGGCCCTGCTGAACCTCGACCGGCCCGAGGAGATGCGGGAGCGCTTCGGCGAGGCGCTCGAGGTCTCGCAGCGCCTGGGCATGCGCTACCTGGTGGGCTGCGCGCACCACGGTCTCGGCCGCGCCGCGACCATCCTGGGCCACGTGCACGACGCGCACGAGCAGTTCCGGCAGGCGCTGGACATCGCGTGCGAGCTGGGCGACCAGCACAGCGAACTCGACGCGCGGCTGGGCCTGGGCGAGGTGCAGGTGCTGCTCGGCCGGCCCGGCGAGGCCCGCGCGCTGCTGGACCGCGCCCTCGCGCTCGCGTCGGACCTGGGCGCGGTCAAGCAGACGGCGCGCAGCCACGAACTGCTGGCGCGGGTGGACGAGGCCAGCGGCCGCCCCCAGGACGCCGTCGCGCACCTGTGGGCGCTGCGCGCGCTGGAACGCGAACTGTCCGCCCAGGAACGCGACCGCCGCACCATGCAGCTCACCGTACAGTTCGACGTGGAACGCGCCCACCACGAGGCGGCGGTGTCGCACTTGCAGACCGCCATCGCCCGCCAGGCGCACCTGGACGCCGAGGCGAAGGTCGCCACCCAGACCCGGCGCCTGGCCCTCACGCAGGTGGAGGTGGTCGCGCGCCTCGCGCACGCCGCCGAGTACCGTGACGACGTGACGGGCCAGCACACCCTGCGGGTGGGGCACGTCGCTGCCCTGCTCGCGCAGCAGCTTGGATGCGGCGCGCAGGACGTGGCGATCCTGCGGGTGGCCGCCCGCCTGCACGATGTGGGCAAGATCGGGATCAGCGACGTGATCCTGCAGAAACCCGGCCGCCTCACCCCGGAGGAGACCGCGGAGATGCGGCGCCACACCACCATCGGCGCCGGCATCCTGAGCGGCGGCGAGTCCCCGCTGCTGCAGATGGCCGAGCAGATCGCGCTCGCGCACCACGAGCGCTGGGATGGCAGCGGGTACCCGGCGGGCCTGCAGGGCCACGACATTCCGGTCATGGCGCGCATCGTGGCGGTCGCGGACGTGTACGACGCGCTGCTGCACCCGCGGCCCTACAAGGCGGCGTGGACGGTCGCGCAGGTACTGGTCGAGATCCGGGCGCAGCGGGGCCGGCATTTCGAGCCGGAGGTCGTGGACGCCCTGCTGGCGCTGCACGCGGCGGGCACGCTTCCCCTGACGGGCCCGGTCGAGACGGACGACGAGCTGCCGGAACTGCTGATTCATCGCGAGACGACGGCCGCGGCCAGCCCGGCCGAGCCGCCGGACGCCCAGCCGCCCGCCCCGGTGGTCCGGCCTCCGCCGGTGGTTGCAGCGTCGTAGGGCGCCGGGTCTCAGCGCGCTGGAGACTCGCGGGGCGGCGCCGTGGTGGCGCGCACCACGAGCTGCGAGCCGAACACGTAGTGGCGTTCGCGCCCGGCGGGTTCCTGGATCAGCCGCAGGAGTTCCTCGAGGCTCTTGCGGCCCAGTTGCCCGAAGTCCTGCCGCACCGTGGTGAGCGGCGGGTCGTAGTGCGCGGCCTCGGGCGTGTCGTCGAACCCGATCACGGACACGTCGCCGGGCACCTTCAGGCCGCGGGATTTCAGGGCGCTGAGCACCCCCAGGGCCATCTGGTCGTTGCTGGCGAAGACCCCGGTGAAGTCCAGGCCATCGTCCAGCGCGCGCAGCGTCGCGTGGTAGCCGCTGTACGCGCTCCAGTCGCCCTCGTACGGCGGCAGGATGTCCAGGCCGTCGCGCTGGACCACGCTCTCGAAACCCTCGCGGCGCAGGCGGGCGTCACTCCAGCCGGGCGGGCCGCTGATGTGCAGCAGCCGCCGGTGCCCCAGCGCGCTGAGGTGCCGGGCCGCCGTGACCGCGCCGCCGAACTGGTCGATGCTGACGGTGGGGCCGTGCACGTCGGGCGTCGCGTCGATCATCACGAAGGGCAGGCTGTCGCCGAGGCCCCGGGCGATGTCGTGCGCGTCGTAGTTGGTCAGGAGCACCAGGCCGTCCACCCCGAACTGTTGCAGGCGCCGGGCGGCGGTCAGGACATCCTGTTCCTGCACGTACTCCAGGTCCACCTGCTGCAGGGTGGTGAGCATGATCTGGTAGCCGACCTCGTGCGCGCTCTCCTGCACGTTCTGGAGGATCTGCGACGGCCCGTACTGGTTCATGCCGTGCGCGACCACGCCGATCAGCTGCGAGCGGCGGGTCACCAGGCCCTTGGCGAGCAGGCTGGGGCGGTAGTTGAGCTCCTCGATGGTCTGCAGCACGCGCGCGCGGGTCTGCTGCGCGACGTTGGCGTGGTTGTTGATCACCCGCGAGACCGTCTGGTAGGACACGCCGGAGTGCCGGGCCACGTCGTGGATGGTGACGTTCTGCGAGCGGGCCCGGTCGGGGAGGGAGTGGGTCGGGGACTTCTCGGGCGTGGTCATGCACCCTCCATTCTCGCCGCTCGGGGCGCGTGGACCATCAACACCTGCCCGCCGCTTGCCTTCATACAGTGGCGGAAGCGGCGGGCAGGGACGGGTGCGCGTCCGCTATTTCAGGCCGGCGGTCGCCATCACGCCCTCGGTCACGCGCCGCTGGAACAGCAGGTACGCGAGGATCGTGGGCACGGCGGCGGTCACGGCGGTCGCCATGCTCTTGGCGTAGGCGACGCCGTACGCGGACTGTACCTGCGTGATCCCGACCGGGATGGTCAGGCGCGCCGTGTCGTTCATGACGATGAACGGCCACAGGAAGTTGTTCCACGCGCCAATGAAGGTCACGATGGCCAGCGCGCCGGTGATGCTCCAGTTCAGCGGCAGGAAGATCCCGAACAGCACCCGCCACTCGCTGGCGCCGTCGATGCGCGCCGCGTCCCCGAGTTCCGGCGGAATCTGGTCGAAGAACTGCTTGTAGATCACCACCGCGATGGGCGCGGCGAGCTGCGGCAGGATCAGGCCCAGGAAGTTGTTCACCAGGCCCAGCTTGTTGATGAAGATAAAGAGCGGAATCAGGCTGGCCTGGAACGGAATCATGAAGCCCGCCAGGATCAGCCAGAACAGCCAGCGCCGGCCGCGGAAGTCGATCTGCGACAGCGCGTAGGCACACAGCATCGACAGCAGCAGCACCAGCACCGTGATGATCGCGGTGGTCAGCACGCTGTTCACGTACCAGCGCACGATCGGGCTGTTCTGGAAGATGTAGGTGTAGCTGCTGGCGTCGAAGGTCTTGGGCCACAGGGTCGGCGGCGCGGTGATGGTATCGGCCTCGGGCTTGACCGAGGTGATGACCGCCCAGTAGAGCGGGAAGAACCACACCACGGCCAGCAGCAGGGTCAGGGCGGTCACGACGCCGCCCCACATGCGGCTCAGGCGCACGCTCAGGGTGGGAGGGGGCTTGGTGGTGCGCAGGACGGGGCTGGGGGTCGCGGTCATGTCAGCGCTCTCCTCGGTTGAGCAGGCGGTTTTGCACGCCCGAGACGACCAGGATGATGACCATCAGCACCACGCCGATCGCGGAGGCATAGCCGCCGTGCTGCTGCTGGAAGCCTTCGCGGTACGAGTACAGCAGCAGCACCAGGGTCTTGTCGAAGGGGCCGCCGCCAGTGAGCAGGTACACCTGGTCGAAGATCTTGAACTGCGCGATGAGCTGCAGCAGCAGGATCAGGCTGGTGACCGGCCACAGGTTGGGCCACGTGATCGAGCGGAACATCCGCCAGCCCGCCGCGCCGTCCAGAGCGGCCGCCTCGTAGATGTCCGGGGCGATGTTCTGGAGACCCGCGATGAACAGCAGCACGTTGAAGCCCACGGTCCACCAGATGGTCACCAGCGCCACGGCCGGCATGGCCCACACCGGGTCCTGGAACCACGAGATGGTCGAGCCGGTCACCGAGTTCACCAGGCCGAAGTTCGAGTCGAGCATCCAGTTCCAGATGCTGGTGACCACGCTGACCGGCAGCACCTGCGGCAGGAAGAACGCCGCCAGCACCACGTTGCGCAGCCGGCGCAGGCGCATGACCAGCAGCGCCAGTCCCAGGCCCACCAGGGTGTTCGGCACGACCGTCAGCAGGATGAAGTACAGCGTGCCCAGCAGGGCCGTGTAGAAGGTGGGCTCGCGCAGCAGCTTGGTGTAGTTGCTCAGGCCGACGTTCCGGCCGACCCCGGTCAGGTCGGCGTTGGTCAGGGACAGCTGGATGACGCGCAGCGACGGGTAGATCAGGAACAGCAGGTAGATCAGCACGAAGGGAGCGACCATCAGTGCGGCGGTCAGCCAGCGTTTCCTGACCTGAACCTGCTTCTGTGGACTGAGCACCGTGGTCCGTGAGGGAGCGGTCTTGAGCATGTCACCTGCCTTCTGCGGCTGGAAAAGGCGTCGGGGGAGGGAAGGGCGCCAGGGCGCGACCTCCCTCCCCGCTGACCGCCGCGCTTACTTGTTGAAGTTCGTCAGGGCCGTCTTGAACTTGGCGATGCCCTGGTCCGCGCTGAGCTGGCCGAGCAGCACGGGGGTGAAGTTGTTGCCCACGGCGTCGTACACCGGGCCGCCCACGCCGAAGATCGGCACGTTGGGCTCGAGGGTCGCGTCCTTGGCGGCCGTCGCGGAGTACTGCACGTTCGGCTGCAGGGCCTTGAAGGCCGCGCTGTTCTGGGTGGGCAGGTACGAGGGGATGTGCCCGCCGCCGGCCCAGCCGAGGCCGCCCTGCTTGTTCACGTAGCCGATGAAGGTCATGACGGCCTTGAGCTTGTCGGCGCTCATGGGCGTCTTGGTGTTGTTGGGGATCGCCAGGGTGTGCGAGTCCGCCCACGTCTCACTGTTGCCGGCCAGTTTGGGGAAGGCCATGATGCCGTAGTCGAACTTGATGGTGCCCTTGGCCTTGGCGTCCACCATGGTCGGGACTTCCCAGTTGCCGTTGAACATCATGGCGGTGCGCCCGGCGGTGAACAGCGCCACGGCGGCGGGGTATTGGGTGTTCTTGGTCAGCAGGCCGGACTTGGTCCAGTCGGCCATGGTCTGCAGCGCGGCCTTGCCCTTGGTGTCCAGGTCGCCCAGGTACAGCTTGCCGTCCTTGTACATGGTGCCGCCCTGCTGCAGGAACAGGCTGTACCACATGCGCCACAGCGTCGCGGGGTCCTGGTTGGTGCTGAACGCGGCGGGAACGACCCCGGTCTTGTCCTTGATGGTCTGCAGCGCCTTGCCCAGGTCCGCGATGGAGTTGATCCCCGTGGGCTTGCCGTCCGCGCCGAGCAGGCCGGCCTTCTTCAGCAGGTCCTTGTTGTAGTACACGACATAGGTGTGCGTGTCGAGCGGCAGGGCGTACAGACCGGTCTTGCCGGCGGCCTTGGCGTCGGTGTTCAGGGTGCTCACCAGGTTGGCCTGGAAGTCGGTGGCCTTCAGTCCGGCCAGGGCCAGGTCCGCGGCGCTGAAGGCCCGCAGGTCGTTCTTCTGGAGCCCGGAGGGCACGGCCGACAGGTGGTACGTCATGACGTCGGGCGTCTGGCCGGAGACGGTCGCGGTGTGCACCTTGGTGTAGAAGGGGTTGCCCCACGTCTGGGTGGTGCGGTTCACGACGATGTCCTTCTGCGACTTGTTGAAGTCGTCCACGATCTGCTTCATGCGGATGCCGTCGCCGCCGCCGAAGAAGTCCCAGAACACGATGGTCGTGGCGGCCTGCGCGGAAGCCGAAAGGGCGATGCCGAGGGTGAGCAGTTTGGTGATCCGCATGT
This sequence comes from Deinococcus metalli, assembly GCF_014201805.1. Taxonomy (NCBI): domain Bacteria; kingdom Thermotogati; phylum Deinococcota; class Deinococci; order Deinococcales; family Deinococcaceae; genus Deinococcus; species Deinococcus metalli. The sequence continues at coordinate 127,524 of NZ_JACHFK010000008.1, forward strand.
GGTGCCTCCTGACGCAAAAGGGGCGGGGGAGATCGGCTGACACGACAACCGGCTCCGTACGGCATTCCGACGCGCCGCGGCAACGCTGTGGGGACAGGGCACCCCGGCTCTGGATTTGTGAACGATCACATGGTAAGCCGGCGTACCGGGACTGTCAAGCCTTCCGGTCAGCTGGGGCTGTGCTGGCTGGTGAGGACCGTGAACGACAGCGGCGGCAGCGTCAGCGTCACGCGCCCGCCGTCGAGCTTCGGCACGTCGATGGTGTGGATGGTCACGGCCTCGGGCTGCTCGAAGGAATTCGCGGCGGCCGGCTCGTGGCCCGCCATCTGCCACGCCTGGGTCAGCTCGCCCGGGGCCACGTCCTCCCACAGCACCGTCACGTCCAGCGCCTCGGTCTGCGAGCGGTTGACCAGGAACGCCGCGCCCTTGCCGCTGGCCGGATCGAAGCTGGCGGTGGCGTCCAGCAGCGAGACCTCGCCGAATTTCTGGGTCTCGTGGGTGGGGGCCTTCACCAGCACGTCCAGCGAGTTCCCGACCGCGTGGTTGCTGAACATCATCAGCGGGTAGTAGATGGTCTGCAGGAACAGGCCGTCGGCGCGGGTCATGATCGGCGCGATCACGTTCACGATCTGCGCGATGCACGCGATCCTCACGATGTCCGCCTTGCGCAGGAAGGTGCCCAGCCACTGCGCGACCACCAGCGCGTCCTCGAGGTTGTAGACCTCTTCGAGGATGTGCGGCGCTTCCTCCCAGCCCCCGTCGCCGCCGACCGCGCGGTACCACACGTTCCACTCGTCCCAGCAGATGCCCACGTCTTTCTTGCTGCGGTTCTGGGCCTTGGCCAGCCGGATCGCGGCGCCGATGGTCTCGGCGTGCTCGTCGAAGTGCACGCTGCTCGCCAGGTACGAGTCGGTGTCCACCGCTTCCTTGGAGTTCATGTTCGGGTTGCCGACGTAGTAGTGCATCGAGAAGTAGTCGATGTGCTCCCACGCGCGCTCCAGCACCACGCGGTCCCACTCCGGGAAGGTGGGCATGGCGGTGTTCGACGACCCGCACGCGATGGTCTTGATGCTGGGGTCCATCCAGCGCATCAGCTTGGCGGCCTCGACGGCCTTGTCGGCGTAGGCCACGGCGTCCAGGTGCCCGATCTGCCACGGGCCGTCCATCTCGTTGCCCAGGCACCAGTACTTCACGCCGTAGGGGTCCTTGTTGCCGTTCTTGGCGCGCAGGTCGCTGAACTGCGTGCCGGTCGGCAGGTTCATGTACTCGACCAGATCGGCGGCCTCCTGGATGCTGCCGGTGCCGAGGTTCACGGCCCACATCGGCTCGGTGTCCAGTTCGCGGGCGAACTCCATGAACTCGTCGGCGCCGAACTGGTTGGTCTCGATGGAGCGCCACGCCAGCGCGCGGCGGCGCGGCCGCTGCTCTCTGGGCCCGATGCCGTCCATCCAGCGGTAGCCCGACACGAAGTTGCCGCCGGGGTAGCGCATGATGCGGTAGTTCAGGTCCTTGAGGGCCTTCATCACGTCCGGCCGGAAGCCGCGTGCATCGGCCAGCGGCGAGGCCGGGTCGTAGATGCCCTCGTAGATGCAGCGGCCCATGTGCTCGGCGAAGCCCCCGAAGATCAGGGGCGAGATGTCCGACACGATGCGCTGCGTGTTCAGGGCGACGGTCGCGGTGCGGGTGTTGGATCGGGTCGTCACGGTCATCCTCTCGGGGTGGGCGGGACAGCGTGGCCGCGTCCCGGCCCGCAGGGTGGGCAGGGAAGGAGGGCTCCCGGTGCAGCTCGGGGCAGGTGCGGAGCAGGACTGAGGATCTGGTCAGGGAGCGGGTCGCTCGGGGCACCTCCTCGGGTTTCGGCGGGCGGCACCCGGCACGCGGGCGGCGCGGGCGTCACGGATCGCGAAATGCGTGGTGGACGGACGGAAACCGGGTGGAGCGGGGGGGCTGGGCACGGACGCCCGGCCCGGATTGCGTTGACAGATACGGACGACTCATCATACATTGTGATCGTTCACAGTCAAGCATCTCCCCGGCCGAACGCGGCCGGACCCGCGCCCGAGCGGCCCCCACGGCCGCGGCCCACTCCACTCAGCCCCACAGGAGGCCTCATGGCCGACACGTACACCATCGGCGTCGATTTCGGCAGCGAATCCGGCCGCGCCGTCGTCGTCCGCACCTCGGACGGTCAGGTCGTCGGCGAGGGCGTCACGCCCTACGCGCACGCCGTGATGGACGCCGCCCTGCCGGACGGCACGCCCCTCGGCAAGGACTGGGCGCTCCAGCACCCGCAGGACTACCTCGACGTGTTCCAGCAGGCCGTGCCCGCCGCCCTGCGCCAGTCCGGCGTGAGCGCCGACGACGTCGCGGGCCTCGCCGTGGACTTCACCGCGTGCACCGTGCTCCCCACCCGCGCCGACGGCACGCCGCTGGCCCTGCTGCCCGAGTACGCCGCGCGCCCGCACGCATGGGTGAAACTGTGGAAACACCACGCCGCGCAGCCGCAGGCCGACCGCATCAACGCCGTGGCCGAGCAGCGCGGCGAGGGCTGGCTCGCGCGCTACGGCGGCAAGATCAGCTCCGAGTGGCTGTTCGCCAAGGCCCTCCAGATTCTGGAAGAGGACCCCGACACCTACGCTGCCACCGAGCGCTTCATCGAGGCGGCCGACTGGGTGGTGTGGCGCCTGACCGGCGTGGAGACGCGCAACGCGTGTACCGCCGGCTACAAGGCCATCTACCAGGACGGCCACTACCCCAGCGCCGAGTACCTGGGCGCGCTGAACCCGGAGTTCGCGGACTTCGCGCAGACCCGCCTGGGCCAGCAGCTCAGCCCGCTGGGCGGCGTCGCCGGCCACCTGACCGACGAGGCCGCCGGCTGGACTGGCCTGAACGCCGGCATTCCCGTCGCCGTGGCGAACGTGGACGCGCACGTGACCTTGCCCGCCGCCGGCGTGACCGAACCCGGCCGCCTGGTGGCGATCATGGGCACCAGCACGTGCCACGTGATGGTGGACGAGCAGCTGCGCGAGGTGCCGGGCATGTGCGGCGTGGTGCCGGGCGGCGTGGTGCCGGGCCTGTACGGCTACGAGGCCGGGCAGAGCGGCGTGGGCGACATCTTCGCGTGGTTCGTCAGGAATGCCGTGCCCGCCGAGTACTACGCGCAGGCCGAGCAGGAGGGCCTGAACATCCACGCCCTGCTGGAACGCGAGGCCGCGAAGCAGGCGCCGGGCGAACACGGCCTGGTCGCGCTGGACTGGATCAATGGCAACCGCAGCGTGCTGGTGGACGCCGAACTCAGCGGCATGATCGTGGGCCTGACCATGGGCACCCGCGCGCCCGACATCTACCGCGCGCTGATTGAGGCGACCGCGTACGGCACGCGGCTGATCATCGAGACCTTCGAGCAGAGCGGCGTGCCGGTGCACGAGCTGGTCATCGCCGGCGGCCTGAAGAAGAACCGCCTGCTGATGCAGATCTACGCCGACGTGACCGGCCGCCCCCTGAGCGTGCTGGACGCGGAGCAGGGGCCGGCCCTGGGCAGCGCGATCCACGCGGCGGTCGCCGCCGGGATCTACCCGGACATCTTCGAGGCGGCCCGGGCCATGGGGCAGGTGAGCCGCAACGTCTACACCCCGAACCCGGAGGCGCAGGCCGTGTACACCGAGCTGTACGGGGAGTACCGCACGCTGCACGACTACTTCGGGCGCGGCGCGAACGAGGTCATGCACCGCCTGCGGGCGCGCCGGAGGGCCGAATGACGTCTCTGTCCCACCCTGAGGTGCGCCGCGACCTGACGGCGCTCCATCTGGAACTGCCGAAGAACGGTCTGGTCACGTGGACGAGCGGCAACATCAGCGCCCGCGTGGACGGCGGCATGCTGATCAAGCCCAGCGGCGTGACCTTCGAGAACCTCACGCCCGAGAGCATGGTGCTGACCGATCTGGACGCGAACGTGCTGGAGGGCACGCACAGCCCGTCCTCGGACACCGCCACGCACGCGTACATCTACCGCCACCTGCCGCACGTGGGCGCCGTCGTGCACACGCACAGCCCCTACGCGACCGCGTGGGCCGCGCAGGGACGCGAGATTCCCTGCCTCCTGACCGCCATGGCCGACGAGTTCGGAGGCCCGATTCCCTGCGGCGGCTTTGCCCTGATCGGCGGCGAGCAGATCGGCGCGGAGGTCGTGCGGGTGCTGACCGGCCACCGCTCGCCCGCGATCATCCTCCAGAGCCACGGGGTGTTCACCATCGGCCCCACGCCCAAAGCGGCGCTCAAGGCCGCCGTGATGGCGGAAGACGTGGCCCGCAGCGTGTTCCTGGCGGTGCAGCTCGCCGCGAGCCTGGGCACGCCCGTCAAGACCCTCGACCCCGCCGACATCGACAAACTCTACGACCGCTATACCAACGTGTACGGCCAGCGCTGATGCGTCTGCGGGCCGCCCACCGACCAAAGGAGCGCCACGAATGATCCATCTCGATACCCCCTCACTGTGGTTCGTGTGCGGCTCGCAGCACCTGTACGGCCCGGAACCCCTCGCGCAGGTCGCGGATCATGCGCGGCAGATCGCCGCCGCGCTGGACGCCAGCGGCGACATTCCGCTGAAGATCGTCGCCAAGGGCGTGATGACCACGCCCGAGGAGATCCGCGCGCTGTGCCGCCAGGCGGACGCCGACCCCGAGTGCGCGGGCCTGATCCTGTGGATGCACACCTTCAGTCCCGCGAAGATGTGGATCGGCGGCCTGGGCAGCCTGCGCAAGCCCTTCGTGCACCTGCACACGCAGTTCGAGCGCGACCTGCCGTGGGACAGCATCGACATGGACTACATGAACCTCAACCAGTCGGCGCACGGCGACCGCGAGGCCGGGTTCCTGCACACCAGATTGCGCCTGGAGCGCAAGGTCGTGGTGGGCCACTGGAGTGACGAGGACGTGCACGCCCGCCTGGGCGCGTGGACGCGCGCCGCGTGGGCGTGGCACGACTGGCAGGGCGCGAAGTTCGTGCGCTTCGGCGACAACATGCGCTACGTGGCCGTGACGGACGGCGACAAGGTCAGCGCCGAGATGAAGTTCGGCTTCTCCGTGAACACCCACGGCATCGGCGACCTGGCCGAGAAGATCAACGCCGCCACGGACGAGGATGTCCAGGCGCTGATCGACACGTACCTGAAGGAATACGACGTGGCCGAGGAACTCCGTCCCGGCGGCGAGCGGCACCAGTCGCTGCTGGACGGCGCGCGCATCGAGGCCGGCATGCGGACGTTCCTGTCCGAGGGCGGTTACCGGGGCTTCACCGATTCCTTCGAGGACCTGCACGGCCTCAAGCAGCTCCCGGGCCTCGCCACGCAGCGCCTGATGGCCGAGGGCTACGGCTTCGGCGGCGAGGGCGACTGGAAGACGCCGGCACTGGTGCGCGCCATGAAGGTGATGGCCCACGGCCTGCCCGGCGGCACCAGCTTCATGGAGGACTACACCTACCACCTCGCACCCGGCAAGCACCAGGTGCTGGGCTCGCACATGCTGGAAGTCTGCCCGACCATTGCGGAGGGTAAACCGCGCCTGGAAGTGCATCCGCTCGGCATCGGCGGCAAGGAGGACCCGGTGCGGCTGGTGTTCGACGCCCAGACGGGCGCGGCCATCAACGTCTCGCTGGTCGATCTCGGGAACCGCTTCCGCTTCATCGTGAACGAGGTGGACTCGGTGGAGCACCCGGCGCTGCCGAAACTGCCGGTCGCGCGGGCGGTGTGGGAGTGCCGGCCAGACTTCAAGACCGCGTGCGCCGCGTGGATCTACGCGGGCGGCGCCCACCACACCGGGTACTCGACCGCGGTGACCACCGAGATGATCGAGGATTTCGCCGCGATGGCCGGCGTGGAACTGGCGATCATCGACGCGGGGACCGAACTGCGCTCCTTCCGCGAGGGCCTTCGCCTGAACGACCTGTACTACGTGCTGGCCCACGGCCTGAGGGCGTGATGCGCGCCCGGATGCTGATGGCGGCGCTGCTGACCTCGGCGGCGCTGGCCGGCGGCGGCGGCCCGCCCGTGCAACCCGCCCTGAAGGGCAACACGCAACTCCACGACCCCACGCTCCTGAAGGTCGGGTCCCGCTACGTGGCGATGGGCACCGGCCTCGAGAACGTGGACGGCGGCACGCTGCGGCTGCGCACGTCGCCCGACGGCGTCACGTGGACGGACGCGGGCACGCTGGGCGTGAGCATCCCCGAGTGGATCTATGACCAGATCGGCACGCAGCCCCCGAACCTGTGGGCGCCCACGCTCTCCACGCACGGCGGCGTGACGTACCTGTACTACGCGGCGTCGGTGTTCGGCGAGAACACCAGCGTGATCGGCCTGTATACGAACGCCAAGCTCGACCCGGCGCACCCGGAGCGCGGCTGGGTGGACCGCGGCCCGGTGCTCACCACCAAGAAGTCCGATTCCTTCAACGCCATCGATCCGTATCGCCTCGACGCGCCGGATGGCCGGGCGTGGATGGTCTTTGGCTCGTACTGGACCGGCATCAAGCTGCGCGAACTCGATCCCGTGAGCGGCAAGCTGAAGGGAACGCGGCAGTACGACCTCGCGTCGCGCGGGGGCGGAGCGGTCGAGGCCGCCACGCTGGTGCAGCACGGCAGATACTTCTACCTGTTCGTGTCCTTCGACCGCTGCTGCGCGGGCGTGGACAGCACGTACCGCATCATGGTCGGCCGCTCCACGGCCATCACCGGGCCGTATGTGGACCGCGAGGGCGTGCCGATGATGCAGGGCGGCGGCACGCAGGTGCAGGCCAGCAAGGGCCGCTACATCGGCCCCGGTGGGCAGGAGGTCTACACCGACGGTGCCGAGCAGCGCCTCGTGTACCACTACTACGACGGCAACGAGAACGGCGTGAGCCACTTCCAGACCGCCCGCCTGAACTGGGACGCGGACGGCTGGCCCGACCTGGGCGCGCTGCCGAACGGAGGGAACTGAAGTGACTAGCCAGACCGCCGCCATCATGCGCGGCGACCACCACATCGAACTTGGGGAGATTCCCAAGCCGGTGCCCGGCCCGAACGACGTGCTGATCCGGGTGGGCGCGAACTCCATCTGCGGATCTGACCTGCACTACTGGCACGAGGGCAAGATCGGCTCGGCGGTCGTGACCGGGGCCTTCACGCCCGGCCACGAATTCGCGGGCACGGTCGTGGAGGGCAGCGGTGAGGCGCACGGATTGAGTGACGCCACGCTGGTCGCGGTCGATCCCGCTCAGCCGTGCGGGCACTGTTTCTGGTGCCACGAGGGCAACCACCACCTGTGCCCGAACATGATCTTCGTGGGCGCGCCGCCCTACGCGGGCGCGATGGCCCAGTACATCGCGGTGCCGGCCAGCACGGTGTTCCCTGTGCCCGAGGGCTTCACGGCTGCGCAGGCGGCGCTGCTCGAACCCCTGGGCGTCGCCATGCATGCCCTGGACCTGGCGAAGCTGCGGCCCGGCACGAACCTCGCCATCCTGGGCGCCGGCACCATCGGCCTGTACGTGCTGATGCTGGCGCGGATCAGCGGCGCGCTCACCCTGAGTGTGATCGACCCGCTGGCGTACCGCCGCGACAAGGCGCTCGAACTCGGCGCGACCGCCGTGTACACGGACGTGCCCAGCTACCTCGCGGCGGTGCAGAACACGCCGACGCGCGGCGCGGACGTGGTGGTCGAGGCCACCACCAGTCCGCTGGGGCCGCGCCACGCCACCGAGGCCGCCCGTATCGGCGGAAAGGTCATCCTGGTGGGCATTCCCGACGGAGACGAGTTCACGCTGACCGGCTCGCACGTGCGGCGCAAGGGCCTGACCATCAAGCTCTCGCGGCGCATGGGCGCCATCTACCCGCGCGCCATCGAGTACGTCCGCTCCGGGCGGATCGACGTGAATGCCATCGTGACGCACACGCTGCCGCTCTCGGAGGTGCGTCCCGCCTTCGAGATGCTCGCGGACTACCGGGACAACGCCATCAAGGTGGTGCTGGAACCATGACCAGAACGCTGACCCTGCCGCCCGCGCTGACGCAGGTGCGCGTGCACGACGCATTCTGGTCGCCGCGCCTGGAGGCCAACCGCGCGTGCACGCTGCCCGTCCTGCACGGCAAGCTTCAGGAGGTCGGGGCGCTGGACGCCTTCGACCTGGATGCCTACGCCGAGCGGGGCATCACGATTCCCAAGACGCACCACGTCACGCCGCAGATGTGGTGGGACAGCGACGTCGCCAAGTGGATCGAGGCCGCGAGCGCGTCGCTGGTCACGCACCCGGACCCCGCGCTGGACGCGCAGCTCGACGACGTGATCGCGCGCATCGCGGGCGCCCAGCAGCCGGACGGGTACATGAACACGTACTTCACGGCCATCGAACCGGACCGCAAGCTCACGAACGAGCGCGACTGGCACGAGCTGTACAACGCCGGGCACCTGATCGAGGCGGCGGTGACGCACTATCAGGCGACCGGCAAGACCTCGCTGCTGGACGTGGTGGAACGCTACGCGCGCTTCCTGTCGGGCGTGTACGGCACGGGGCAGGGCCAGCGCCCCGGCTACCCCGGCCACGAGGAGATCGAGCTGGCGCTGCTGCGGCTGTACCACGCGACCGGACGCAGGGAGCACCTGGACTTCGCGCGGTATTTCATCGACCAGCGCGGGCAGTTCCCGAACTACTTCGAGACCGAGGCGCTGGCGCGCGGCGACAATCCGCAGGACTTCTGGGCCGGCACCTACGAGTACATGCAGGCGCACCAGCCGGTGCGCGAGCAGTCGCAGGTGGTCGGGCACGCGGTGCGCGCCGTGTACCTGTATGCCGCGATGGCCGACCTGGCGGCCGCCGACGGGGACGCTGGACTGCGGGCTGCGTGCGAGCGGCTGTGGGACGACCTGACCCGCCACAGCCTGTACGTCACGGGTGGTCTGGGGCCGTCCGCGAGCAACGAGGGCATGACGCGCCCCTACGACCTCCCGAACGACAGCGCGTACGCCGAGACCTGCGCCGCCGTGGGCCTCGCGTTCTGGGCGCGGCGCATGGCCGCCCTGACCGGCGACGCGAAGTACGCGGACGTGATGGAACGCGCGCTGTACAACAACGTCCTGAGCGGCGTATCGCTGGCCGGCGACCGTTTCCTGTACGAGAACCCGCTGGAGTCCGACGGCACGCACCGCCGCTGGGCGTGGCACGCGTGCCCGTGCTGCCCGCCGAACCTCGCGCGGCTGCTGGCGTCGCTGGGCGAGTACGTGTACGCGGTGAGCGCGCAGGACGTCACCGTGAACCTGTATGTCGGCAGCACCCTGAGCGCTGACGTGGCCGGCCACGCCCTCACCCTGACGCAGGAGGGCGCGTACCCGTGGCGCGGCGACGTGCACTTCAGCATGGAGCTGGACAGCCCCGCGACCTTCGCGCTGCGCCTGCGGATTCCCGCGTGGGCCCAGGGCGCGACCCTGAGCGTGAACGGCGAGGCGCAGGCCGTGACCCCCCAGCAGGGCTACGCGGTGCTCACGCGCGAGTGGCACAGCGGCGACCGCATCGACCTCACGCTGCCCCTGGTGCCCCGGCGCGTGTACGCGCACCCGGCCGTGCCGCAGGACGCCGGGCTGGTGTCTCTGGCATACGGCCCGCTGGTGTACTGCGTGGAGGGCGTGGATCAGGACGCTGCCCTGCACGCCCTGAGCGTCCCGCGCGGCGCGGCCCTGAGCGCCCGCTTCGACCCCGACCTGCTCGGCGGCGTCACCGTGATCGAGGGCGACGCCGTGGCCGATACGGCCACCACCGCCGACCTGTACACCGACGTGCCCCCACCCACCCGCCCCGCCCGCGTGACGGCCATTCCCTACGCCGTGTGGGACAACCGCGAGCCCACGCCCATGCGCGTGTGGCTGCGCGAGAGTGCCCGCTGAATCCCTGCAAGGAGCCCCGATGACCCACCCCCGACCCCAGCTGAAACGCGCCGCGTGGCGCGACCTGAATGGCCCGTGGAACTGCGCCTTCACGGACGCCCGTACGCCCGCCGCCGTGACTTTCGACCGGCAGATCACCGTGCCGTACGCGCCGGAATCGCCCCGCAGCGGCGTGAACGACCCCGCGCCGCACCCGGTCGTGTGGTACCGCCGCGACCTGACCCTGGAGGCCGCCGATACGCCCGGTGACGGCGAGCGCCTGCTGCTGCACTTCGGCGCGGTGGACTGGGACGCGCAGGTGTGGGTGAACGGCGTCTTCGTCGGCGCTCACGCGGGCGGGTACACGCCCTTCACCCTCGACATCACGGACGCCCTGAACGGCCCGGACATGCGCGTGGAGGTGCGCGCCGCCGACGACCACGCCGACATGGGCCAGCCGCGCGGCAAGCAGGACTGGCTGCCGGAGGGCACCGGCCACGGCATCTGGTACCCGCGCACCAGCGGCATCTGGCAGACCGTGTGGCTGGAGCGCGTGTCCGCCGCCCGCGTGCTGAGCGTGCGCTGGACGCCGGACGTGGCGACCCTGTCCCTCACGCTGACCGTGACCGTCACCCAGGAAGCGGTGGGCGGCCGCCTCGGCGTGAATCTGAGCATGAACGGCGAGACGCTGGCGGACGAGTCCTCCGCCCTGACCGGCACCACCGTGACACGCACGGTGTCGTTGCCCGATCCCGGCATCGACGACGCCCGCGACCTGCTGCTGTGGTCGCCCGAACACCCGCAGCTGATCGACGCCGCCCTGACCGTGAGCGGCGCGGACGGCGCGGCGCACGACCGCGTACACAGCTACACGGCGCTGCGTTCGGTCGGCCTGGACGGCGGGCATTTCCTGCTGAACGGCCGTCCGTACCCGCTGCACCTCGCCCTCGACCAGGGCTACTGGCCTGACGGCGGAATGACCGCCACCAGCGAGGAACTGCGCGCCGACGTGGAACTCGCGCGGCGGCTGGGCTTCAACGGCGTGCGCAAGCACCAGAAGATCGAGAGCCCCACGTGGCTGGAGTGGTGCGACCGCGTGGGCCTGCTGGTGTGGGAGGAACTGCCCAGCGCCTACGCCTTCACGCCGAGGAGCGTGTCGCAGCTCACGCAGACGTGGCTGGAGGCCATCGAGCGCGACTACTCGCACCCGTGCATCGTCGCGTGGGTGCCGTTCAACGAGAGCTGGGGCGTGCCGGACCTGCCGCTGCGGCCCGAGCAGCGGGCGCTGGTGCAGGGGCTGTACTCGCTGACCCGCAGCCTGGACACGACCCGCCCCGCCATCGGCAACGACGGCTGGGAGCACGTGGCGGGCGATCTGCTGACGATCCACGACTACGCCGCCGACACGGACGTGCTGCGCCAGCGCTACGGGCAGCGGGACGCGCTGGGCACCACGCTGGAGGACTACCGCTCGGCGGGCCGGCGCCTGACCCTGCCCGGCTACGATCCGGCCGGCAAGCCCGTGATCCTCAGCGAGTTCGGCGGCATCGCCTACAACGCCGACGGCACGGCCGGCTGGGGCTACAGCGAGGCGGGCGATGAGGCCAGCTTCCTGGAGCGCTACCGGGCGCTGATGGCCACGATCCACGACTGCCGGATGCTGGCGGGCTTCTGCTACACGCAGTTGACCGACACCTACCAGGAGATCAACGGCCTGACCACCCTGGCGCGCACGCCCAAGGCGGACGTGACCGCGCTGGCCGCTGCCACGCGCGGCCGGGCCGTGGACAGCGAAAACCCGCTCGGCTACCACCGCCGCTGGCTGGCGCGGCTGAGCAAGGAGCCGGCCGGGGCCGGGGGCTGAACCCACAGCTGTGAAGGGCGCCTCCGCTGCGTCAACGGAGGCGCCCTTCGCTGTGGCCGCCCGGTCAGTGCGCGACCAGGAACACCAGATCCAGCGAGGGCGGCCGGTGCCCGAGCATGCGCAGCAGCAGCACGATCTGCGCGCTGTGCCGCACCTCGTGCTGCATGACGTGCCACATGGCCTCGTCGGCCGTGAAGGTCTCGGGGCGGCTGTCGTCCACCTTCACGCGGCGCCCGGAGGCCGCGACCTCCATCAGGGCCGGCCAGCGTTCCAGCGTGTCGGCCTCCACCGCTTCCCAGTAGGCCAGCAGGTCCTCGAGCGGTTCGTCCTGGTGGTGCCAGTACTCGTCGGCAGACTGGGGCTCGGGACGGAAGCGCTCCATGACGAACGGCACGCCGAGCAGGTCGCCGCGGAACCAGCCGTCCTCCACGACCGGGATGTGCGCCACGAGGTCCTTGACGCACCGCGCGCCGTCCGTGTCGATCAGCGGCCGGGCGAGGTCGGCCTCGGGCACGGCGCGCAGGGCCGCCCACAGGTCGCGGCGGGCGAGGGTCAGGTAGTGGTAGAAGGCGTGGGCGTCCATGCCCCAAGCGTAGCGGTGATTGCCGTCAGGTCGTGTCATGAATGGCGCAGGGCGGGCGCTCCGGAGAGGCCCGCCCTGCGTGCTGGTGGGATCATAGCGGTGTTCCGTTCCATTGACGGGTCGACAGCACCCCCGTCAACCCCACTCCAACCGCTGCATGTCGCGGTGACTCGCTCCGCTCGCCCCAGATTGATTGAGGGGATTCCCTTCAACCGATCTGGGTAGCGCTGTCAGTCGGCGGCCTGGGCCGTCACGCCTGCCGGGCGCGGCGCGGGGATCACGTAGGCCAGCGCGGCGCTCACGGCGCTCACGCCCGCCAGCATCCAGAACGCGGTCTTCAGCCCGTCGATGAAGGGGTTCAGGGTCGCGGCGGGCAGGGTGCTGCTCAGGCCGCTGAACACCTGCAGCATGATGTCGCGCGGCACGGCGCTCACCACGATGCTGAGGGTGAAGATGATGGCGACCACGCCGCCCACGCTCATCAGCAGGCTGCGGACGCCGGCGGCCACGCCGCGGCGGTCCGGCGCGACGCTGCCCATGATCAGGCTGGAGTTGGGCGAGTTGAACAGGCCGTTGCCGACCCCCGCCACGAACATCAGCGCGGCGATCAGCCAGTACGGCGTGCTCAGGCTGAGGCTCACGGCGATGCCGGCCAGCGCCAGCGTGCCGAGCACCAGTCCCCACTGGATCAGGGTGCGCGGGTCCATGCGGTCCGACAGCCGCCCGGCGACGGGCGACGCGATCAGCAGGCCCACGGCGACCGGGGCGAGCATGATCCCGGCGACCACGGCGTCGATGCCCTTGCCGCCCTGGAAGTAGAAGACGAACAGGAAGGTCAGCGCCATGCGCGACACGGCGTTCAGGAACACGGTGGCGTTGTTCAGCGTGAAGGCCCGGTCGCGGAACAGCCGCAGGTCGAGCATGGGTGCCCGCACGCGGCCCTCGATGACCGTGAACAGCGCCAGCGCGGCCACGCCCACCACCAGGTACCCCAGGACGCCGTTCCACGACTCGATGCCGCCCTGCGACAGCCCGATCATCAGCAGCGCGAAGCCCGCCGCGTAGGTCAGGTTGCCCCACCAGTCGAAGGCGTCGTTCCGGTCCTGCTTGCTGGCCAGGTCACGCAGCGTGAAGGCCGCCCACAGCGTGCCGAGGATGCCCAGCGGCACGTTGAACCAGAACACCCACTGCCACCCGAGCGCGGTCAGCGCCCCGCCGATGATCGGCCCCAGGATGGCGCCGACCGCGACCATCATCTGGTTCGTCCCGATGGCGAAGCCCAGCTCCTTTTTCGGAAAGGCATCGGTGACGATGGCGCTGGAGTTGGCGAGCATGAACGCCCCGCCCACGCCCTGCAGCGCCCGCAGCGCGATCAGCAGCGGCACGTGGGCCGTGAAGCCCGCCAGCAGCGAGGCCAGCGTGAACACGCCGAAGCCGAGCACGTACAGCCGTTTGCGGCCCAGCATGTCCGACAGCCGCCCGACGTTCAGGACGAACACCGTCTGCGTGACGTTGTAGGCCAGCAGAATCCAGATCAGGCTGAGCAGGGTGGTGTGCAGGTCGCGCAGCAGTGTGGGCAGCGCGATGATCAGCGTGCCGGAGTTCATGGACGCCATCAGCGCGCCCAGGCTGGTCACGCTCAGGGCCAGCCACTTGTAACTGAATTTCTCGTGCAGGGTACTCATGCGTTCACCGCTTCCTTGGCATTCAGGTGCCGTTCGAGCTTGTCCAGCACGCTGAGGGTCTGGGTGATCTCGTCGGGGCTCAGGGCGCTGAAGAGGCCCTGGAGGTGCGCGTGCATCTGCGGCACCACGCGGCCCAGCACCTCCTCGCCGGCCGGGGTGAGGTGCAGCGTCAGCGAGCGGCGGTCTTCCTCGCCGCGTTCGCGCCTCACCAGGCCGTCGTGTTCCAGCCGGTCGATGATGCCGGTCAGGTTGCCGGGCGTGACGCCGATCCGCTCGGCGACGTCGCCGGGGCTGCGCGGCTGGCCCGAGAGCTGGCGCAGCACGCGGAACTGGGGGGTGGTGAGGTCGAAGTCGGCCATGCGGGCGGTGACGCGCCGGCTGAGCACCGTGTACACGCGGTCGAGGTCGACCCACAGGCGCACGGCCGGGGGTCGGGTCGGAGGGGAGGAATCCGTCATGTCGATAGTATAGACCTAAACTATATAGGTTTAAAGTCTTGGGCGGCGTGCCCGGGACGTGCGTCCAGGCAGTCGGTACGCACCGGCCTGCCGCGCTGCTGGACACGCTTTTTCCGGCCCGTTTCATGTCTGCGTTAGGAGCGCTGCCTACAGTCGCGGCCATCACCAGCCGTTTCCACGAGCACGCCAAGGAGCCCAATGACGCTGTCCCGCACTGTCCTCCTCGCCCTCACCTCGAGCCTCGTGCTGGCCGGGTGCGGCCAGAACCTGTCGGCCACGCCCAGCGACCTCGCCGCCCAGGGCGTGAGCCAGGGCAGTGCCCACCGGAACGTCCGCGCGGTCGACTGCGGCTTTGACTCCGGCCGGGGCCGCTGCCACGCGCAGGTGGTCGTGGACGCCAGCGGCGCCCCTCTGGCGACCGCCACGCCCGCCGGGTACAGCCCCGCCCAGATGCGCCACGCCTACGGCTTCGACACGCTCTCGGCCCAGGGGGCCGGGCAGACCATCGCCATCGTGGACGCCTACGACGACCCGACCATCGTGAATGACCTGGGCGTGTTCAAGACGCAGTACGGCATCACCGGGTGCAGCCTCAGCAAGGTCAACCAGACGGGCGGCACCAGGTACCCGCGCGTGAACGCCGGCTGGGCGCAGGAGATCTCGTTGGATGTCGAGTGGGCGTGCGCCATCGCGCCGCAGGCCAAGATCCTGCTGGTCGAGGCGAGCAGCGCCAGCCTGACCAACCTGAACGCTGCGGTGGACTACGCCGCCCGGCACGCCAGCGTGGTCAGCATGAGCTACGGCGGCGGCGACACCGGTAGCGCCGCCAACGACGCGCACTACACCGTTCCGGGCGTGAGCTTCGTCGCCTCCAGCGGCGACAACGGCACCGGCACCAGCTACCCCGCCACCAGCCCCTACGTGCTCGCGGTGGGCGGCACCCACCTGCCCCTGGACGCCAGTGGAAATCGCAGCGGCGCCGAGACCGTGTGGAGCGGCTCCGGCGGCGGCATCAGCACCAGCGAGACCGAGCCCGGCTACCAGAGCGCGTACGGCATCACGACCACCAGCGGCAAGCGCGGCAGCCCCGACGTGGCCTACAACGCCGACCCGAACACCGGCGTCGCCGTGTACGACAGCACGCCCAGCCAGGGCAGCTCCGGGTGGCTGGTCTTCGGCGGCACCAGCGCCGGCGCGCCGCAGTGGTCGGCCCTGATCGCCGTCGTGAACTCCGGGCGCAGCGCCGGTCCCCTGACCACCACCAGCGCCAGCACGTCGCCCTTCTACAGCGCCGCGACCGGTTCGACGAACTCCGGCGCGAACTACACGGACATCACATCCGGTACAAACGGCACCTGCGGCAGCGTGTGCAGCG
The DNA here is from genome assembly GCF_014201805.1 of Deinococcus metalli. Lineage (NCBI taxonomy): Bacteria > Thermotogati > Deinococcota > Deinococci > Deinococcales > Deinococcaceae > Deinococcus > Deinococcus metalli. Next base: position 143,375 of record NZ_JACHFK010000008.1, read on the forward strand.
CCAGCACCGGCTACGACCTGACCACCGGGGTCGGCAGTCCCAGGGCCTCGGCCCTGGTGCCGTACCTCCAGAGTCACTGAGCCTGCCCGCTGCCGGTGCCCCCACCCGTTCCTGTGGTGGGGGCGCCGCGCCTAAGCAAGGTGAGGCGGCCCTTTGCGCCCCCCGGCCCGCGCCCCGATAATGGCCGCGGGTTCCGGCCGCCCCGCGTGGCCGGAACACTCTTCCATACCGGATGACCTGTGCTGTCATCCCGCCCGTCCAGACCGGACGGCGCGCCAGGAGAGCCACTATGACCGACGTTCACGATGGAGTGGCCCCGGCCGCCCAGCCCGCCCCTGCTCCCCAGTTCGCCACCCCGCAGAATCCGGGTTTTGACCGCCGCTACGACGTGCGCGGCCTGGACGACATCGACGTGCAGGTGCTGGGCACCTTCCCGCATGTCCGCGAGGACGACCCCGTGGCGTATCCCGGCGAGCCCATGCAGATCGAGATCGTCACCGACGAGTTCAGCCCGATCTGCCCGTGGAGTGGCCTGCCGGACTTCGGCCGCCTGGAGATCCGCTACCTGCCGCGGCACCACTGCGTGGAACTCAAGAGCCTGAAGTACTACCTGACCAGCTACCGCTTCGTGGGCATCTTCCACGAGCACGCCACCCGGCGGGTGCTCGCGGACCTCGTGGCGCTCCTCGATCCACTGAGCATGGAGATCCGCTGCGACTACGGCATGCGCGGCGGCATGAACACCATCTGCACCGTGCGGTACACCGCCCCGGATCAGCGGGGGGCCTGACGTGCCGTGGACCCTGCGCGCCGAGTTCACCTTCGACTCGGCGCACGTGATCACGGGCTACGACGGGCCGTGCGGGCGGCTGCACGGCCACACCTACCGCGTGCGGATGGAACTCAGCAGCGAGACGCTGCGCCCCAGCGCGCACGTGAAACGCAACATCATGGTCGCGGACTTCAGGACCCTCAAGTGGGCCAAGAAGGACGTCGAGCACGGCGGCCTCGACCACGCGTTCCTGAACGACGTGCCGGACCTCGGGGACGACACGACCGCCGAGGTGATCGCCGCGTATCTCCACCACAAGACGATGGAGCGTGTGCGGGCGGACCTGCCGGATGGAGACGACGGGGGAGACCTGAAACTGCGCGTGACCCTCTGGGAAACGCCCGACTCGTCCTGCGAGTACTGGGAATGAGCCTGTGAGCCTCAAGTACCCGGTCTACGAGCGCTTCTACACGTGGCAGGGTGAGGGCGTGCACCTCGGCCGCGCGGCGTACTTCATCCGGCTGTACGGCTGCCCGCAGGCGTGCCCGTGGTGCGACAGCGCCGGAACGTGGCACAGGGACTACCGCCCCAATGGCGTGACCCTGATGACGGCCGCCGACCTCGTGTCGGTTGTGCAGCAGGAAAGCCCGGAGGGCGCCTTCGTGGTCGTCACGGGCGGCGAGCCGATCCTGTTCGACCTCGCGCCGCTGGTGGACGCGCTGCACGCCATCGGGCGCCGTGTCCACATCGAGACCAGCGGCATTGCGCCGTTGCGGGGCGATCTGGACTGGGTGACGCTGTCGCCCAAACCCTTCGGCCAGTGGCCGGAGGCGTCGGTGGTGGCGCGGGCGGACGAGGTGAAGATCATCGTGCACGACCTCGGGGACATCCGGGCCGGGCTGGACACGCTGACGGGGCTGCGGGACGACGCGGTGGTGTGGCTGCATCCGGAGTGGAGCAGGGCCAGGAACCGCGACGCGGACGTGCTGAACGCCATCACCGAGGCCGTGAAGGCGACGCCGAGGCTGCGCGCGGGCTACCAGATGCACAAGCTGTACCGCGCGGACGACCTGGACGCGCACAGCGACAAGCGACCCATCCCGCTCGGCGGGAACCTGGAACTGGGGTACTGACCATGACGGACACACACAAACGCGCGGTGGTGCTGCTGTCGGGCGGCCTGGACTCCAGCACCGTGCTGGCGATGGCGATCCGGGACGGATACGCGTGCATGGCGCTGTCGTTCCGGTACGGGCAGCGGCACACGGTGGAGCTGGAACGTGCGGCGAAGATCGCCCAGCATTTCGGCGCAGATCACCGCGTCATCGACATCAACATCGGGTCGTTCGGCGGGAGCGCCCTGACGGACGAGAGCATCACCGTGCCCACGGAGGGAACGGCGGAGGGCGTCATCCCACCAACCTATGTCCCCGGCCGCAACACCGTGTTCATCGCGGTGGGGCTGAGTCTGGCCGAGGCCATCGACGCCGAGCGGATCTACCTGGGCATTAACGCCGTGGACTACAGCGGCTACCCGGACTGCCGACCGGAGTACCTCGCGGCGTTCCAGACACTGGCTGATCTCGCCACCAAAGCGGGTCTGGAGGGACACGGCGCGGTCCTGACCGCGCCGCTGGTGGAGATGAGCAAGACGGACATCGTGAACGCGGCGCTGGAGCTGGGCGTGCCCATCGAGTGGACGTGGAGCTGCTACCAGGGCGGGGCGGAGCCGTGCGGGGTGTGCGATTCCTGCCGCATCCGGGACAGGGCGCTGATCGACGCCGGGCATCCCGAACTCGCCACCCGCCACGCGCAGGACGAACGGGCGCGCGGCTGACGTTCGCCGCGTCCCTGCCCCCGGTGCCCCACAGGGCCGGGGGCATTGTGTTGATGTTGACACTCCCCCGGCCGGGGGATATACCTGAGCCGTATTCAGCACAATTACCGATCACGCCGCATGTCCGACCATCTTCCGCAGGAGGCTTTGCCCATGAAACGGATCCTGATTCCGCTCTCTGTGCTGCTGCTCGCCGGGGCCGCCGGTGCCCAGAAGACCACCCTGACCATCGAGAGCTGGCGCAACGACGACCTGAAGACGTGGCGCGACTCGATCATCCCCGCGTTCGAGAAGCAGCACCCGGACATCCACGTGGTGTTCTCGCCCAGTGCGCCGGCCGAGTACAACGCTGTGCTGGACGCGAAACTCAAGGCGGGCACTGCCGGTGACCTGATCACCTGCCGTCCCTTCGACAAGAGTCTGGAGCTGTACACCGCCAAGCGGCTCACCAGCCTGAACAGCCTCTCCGGGCTGAAGAACTTCGACGACGTCGCCAAGGCGGCGTGGTCGACCGACGACGGCAAGACCACCTTCTGCATTCCGATGGCCTCGGTGATCCACGGGTTCATCTACAACAAGGCGCTGTTCAAGGAACTCGGCCTGAACGTGCCCACCACCGAGGCCCAGTTCCTGGCGGGCCTGACCAAGATCAAGCAGGGCGGCAAGTACGAGCCGCTGGTCATGGGCACGAAAGACCAGTGGGAATCCGCCACCATGGGCTACCAGAACATCGGCCCGACGCTGTGGAACGGCGAGACCGGGCGCAAGGGCCTGATCTCGGGCGCGGCGCAGTACAACAAGGGCGGCTTCCTGCAGGCCTTCCAGGCGCTCTCCCGCTGGACGCCCTTCCTGCCGCGCGGCTATCAGGCGCTGGCGTACCCGGACGCGCAGAACATGTTCGCGCAGGGCCGCGGCGTGGTCTACCCGGCCGGCAGCTGGGACATCGGCACGTTCCGGCAGATGAACCCCAAGCTGGACATCGGGGCCTTCCCGCCGTACTCCATCGACGGCAAGAAGTGCGTCATCGACGACCATCCGGACATCGGCATGGGCATCAACGCGGCCAGCAAGAACCAGGCAGCGGCGCAGACCTTCCTGAACTGGGTGGCGTCCGACGCCTTCGCCACGCTGTACGCCAACGCCCTGCCGGGCTTCTTCCCGCTGGCGAACGTGAAGTACACGGTCAAGGACCCGGTCGCGCAGGAGTTCCTGAAGTGGCGCGGGCAGTGCGGCAAGAGCTTCCGCAGCTCGTACCAGATCCTGTCGCGCAACGCCAATCCGAACAACGAGAACGACCTGTGGAACGTCTCCGCGCAGGTGCTCAACGGCTCCATGACGCCGCAGGCCGCCGGGGACATGGTGCAGAAGAACCTGGCGAGCTGGTACGCGCCGCAGAAAGGCAAGTAAGCCCGTTCCCGGCAGGCCCAGTCCGGTGTCCTCCGGGCCGGGCCTGAACCTTACCGCGCGTTCTCCAGAGGTGCCCTGAATGACGTATCCCGCCCGCCGTGTCCGCCGGCCCTTTCCGTGGCACATCGTGGTGTTCCTGGCGCCGGCCGTGCTGATCTACACGGTGGTGATGATCTACCCGATCCTGTCGTCGCTGTGGCTGTCGCTGCGGGGGCAGGTGCCGGGCAGCCCGGAGCACTTCGTGGGGCTGGCGAACTACCAGCGGCTGCTGGGCACGGAGCTGTACGCGCAGCCGCTGTGGAACGCCGTGCGCAACAACGTGGTGTTCTTCGCCCTGCACATGCTGGTGCAGAACCCGGTGGGCCTGCTGCTGGCGGTGCTGCTCAGTTTCCGGCTGCGCGGCTCGGCGCTGTACCGCACGCTGCTGTTCACACCGACCGTGCTGTCGGTGGTGATCATCGGCTTCGCGTGGAAATTGATCCTGAACCCCGCGTGGGGCGTGCAGCGCTCGCTGCTGGAGCCGCTGCATCTGGGGGCTCTCGATCAGCCATGGCTGGGCCTGCCCGGCAGCGCCCTGCCGACCCTGGGATTGATCTCGGTGTGGCAGAACATCGGCATTCCCATGCTGCTGTTCCTCGCGGCGCTGGTGCGCATCCCGGAGGAGCTGTACGAGGCCGCGCGGCTGGACGGCGCGGGCGGGTGGCGGATCTTCCGCTCGATCCAGCTGCCGCTGATCCTGCCCACCGTGGGCATCGTCAGCGTGCTGACCTTCGTGGGGAACTTCAACGCGTTTGACCTGATCTATTCCGTGCAGGGCGCGCTGGCCGGGCCAAACTTCGCGTCGGACATCCTGGGCACGCTGTTCTACCGCACCTTCTTCGGATACCAGCTCCAGGCCGGTGATCCGTACATGGGCGCGGCCGTGGCAGGCGTGATGCTGCTGATCATCCTGACCGGGCTGCTGCTGTACCTCGTGACCGTGCAGCGCCGCCTGACCGAGGTGGAACTGTGACCGCGCCGGGCAATGTACGCGGCGCGGCGGCCACGCCGAGCGCCGAGAAACCCGTGGTGGGCCGCAGCACGCAGGTCTTCGCGCACCTGGGCCTGATCCTGTTCAGCGCGCTGGCCACGCTGCCCACGCTGCTGATCATCATGAACTCGTTCAAGGACCGCCTGAGCATCTTCTCGCACCCCTTCGCGCTGCCGACGCCCTCGACCTTCACGCTGGACGGCTACCACACCGTGGCGACCTCCGCGAACTTCGCGCTGTTCTTCCTGAACAGCCTCACCGTCACGGTCGGGTCGCTGCTGCTGATCGTCCTGACCAGCAGCATGGCGGCATTTGCCCTCAGCGAATACCGCTTCCGGCTGAACACCCTGACCGGCCTGTACCTCAGCATCGGCATCATGGTGCCGATCCGCCTGGGTACGGTGGGCATCCTGAACCTGATGGTGGACCTGCACCTCGTGAACACGCTGTGGGCGCTGATCCTGGTGTACACCGCGCAGGGCATTCCGCTCGCGGTGTTCGTGCTCACCTCGTTCATGCGCGGCGTGCCCCGCGACCTGAAGGAGGCCGCCCGCATCGACGGGGCCAGCGAGTACCGCATCTACGGCCTGATCCTGCCGCTGATCCGCCCGGCGCTGGGCGCGGTCACGGCGATCTCGATGATTCCCATCTGGAACGACCTGTGGTTCCCGCTGATCCTCGCACCCGGCGAGAAGACCAAGACCGTCGTGCTGGGCGCGAGCGCGTTCCTGGGCCAGTTCGTGAACGACTACAACGCCGTGCTGGCCGCGCTGACCCTGGCGATCGTGCCGGTCGTGATCCTGTACGTGGTGTTCTCCCGGCAGCTCGTGAGCGGCATCACCGGTGGAGCGCTGAAGTGACCGGAGCGTGGGCATGAGGCGCGTCGGTCTGATCGGCACGGGCGTGATGGGCAGCGTGCACGCCCAGGCCTGGGCGCAGCGGCCCGGGGTGCTGGTCGCCGTATACACTCCGGACGAGCGCGCCCGCGCTTTCGCCGCCCAGCACGGCCTGCACGCGTCCCCGACCGTGGACGGGCTTCTGTCCGAGGTGGACGTGGTCGACCTGTGCACGCCGACCCCGACGCACGTCGACTACGCGGTGCAGGCCGCCCGCGCGGGCCGGCACGTGATCTGCGAGAAGCCCCTGGCCCGCACGCTGGACGACGCCGACCGCATGATCCAGGCGTGCCGGGAGGGCGGCGTGCGGCTGTTCGTGGCGCACGTCCTGCGCTTCTTCCCGCAGTACCGGGCGGCGTGGGAACAGGTGCAGGCCGGGGCCATCGGCTCGCCCCGCGTGCTGCGCCTGGGCCGGCTGTCCTCGCCGCCGCCCGCCGGCAGCTGGCTGCTGGACGAGGCCCAGAGCGGCGGCGTGCCCCTCGACCTGCTGATCCATGACCTCGACTACGCCCGCTGGATCGCCGGGGAGGTGCGGAGTGTGTGCGCCGTGGAGGCCCGCCGGGGCAGCCGCGTGACGGTTCACGCCACGCTGACCCACGCGGGCGGCGCCGTCACCCTGGTCGAGGGCGGGTGGGCCGCGCCGCCCGGCGTGTTCCGCACGCATCTGGACATCGCCGGCACGGCGGGCGTGATCGAGTGGACGTCGGCCGCAGCGCCGCCTCTCCAGGCCCACGGCGTGGCCGCGCCGCCGCCCGAGCAGGACGGCGCCGCGCTGCCGGACCTGGGTGCGGACGATCCCTACGCCGCCGAACTGTGGCACGCCTACGACGCGCTGGAGAGCGGCACCCCGTTCCTGATCGAGCCGGGGGACGCCCGCGCGTCGCTGGCCGTGGCCCTCGCGGTGGGCCGCAGCATCCAGACCGGGCAGCCGGTGGGGGTGACCCCATGACCCCCGTGCGGATCGCGCTGCTGGGCGTCGCGCATGTGCACGCGGACGGCTACGCGGCGTGGCTCACGGCCCAGCCGGACCTCGACATCGTCGGCTTCGCGGAGGACGATCCGGCCCTCGCTCAGGACTTCGCGGCGGGCACCGGTCTGCGGCACCGACCCCTCGCGGAGCTGCTGGAGTGGCGTCCGGACGGCGTGCTCGTGTGCAGCGAGACGGTCCATCACCTCCGCTACGTCGAGGCCGCCGCGCAGGCCGGTGCCCACGTGCTGTGCGAGAAGCCCATCGCCACGACCCTCGCGGACGCGCAGGCCCTGCTGGATGCGTGTGCGCAAGCTGGCGTGACCGTCCACGCCGCGTTCCCGGTGCGCTATTCGCCCGCCGTGCAGAGCCTGCGAGCGCAGTTGCGGGCGGGGCAGCTCGGCGCGCCGCTCGCGTACAGCGGCGTGAACCACTCCGTCGCGCCGGACCACGAGCGCGCGTGGTTCAGCGACCCCGCCCTGGCCGGGGGCGGTGCGGGCATGGACCACATCATCCACATCGCTGATCTGCTGCACCACTTCGGCGAGCGCGTGCAGGGCGTCCGGGCGCAGCTGCGCTCCGTGCCCGAGTGGACGGTGCCGGGCCACGAACACGCGGACGCCGCCGGACTGGTCACGCTGACCCTGGTGTCGGGCGCGGTCGCCACCATCGACTGTTCGTGGAGCCGGCCGCGCACGTACCCGCGCTGGGGTCACCTCAAGCTCGATGTGACCGGCACCGCCGGCCTGCGCTCGCTGGACGCCTTTGCCGAGCACCTGCACGTGACGAACGCGCGCGGGCGGCAGTGGGCCGGCTTCGGCCCCGACCTGAACGCCGCCATGCTGCGCGAGTTCGTGGGCGTGTGCCGGGGCCACGTCCCGACCCTCCTCGCCAGCGGTCAGGAGGGCCTGGACGCGCTGGCCGTCGTCCTGGCCGCGTACGACGCCAGCCGTAGCGGGCAGGCCGTCACGCTGCCCTGAGCCCTCGCGTCAGGTCTGATCCTCTTTCTCCCGCCGGCTCACCGTGCCGGTGAACAGCGCGAGCAGGTCACCCTCCTCGCCGTTGCGGATCTCGACGCGGTATGTGGCGAGCGTCCGGCCCACACGCTCGGGCGTGGCGGTCGCCACGAGCACGTCGCCGGGGCGCGCGGCGCGGAAGAAGCTCAGGTGGGTCTCAATCGCCACGGCCTGCGCGTGCAGGTTGCTGATGACCGCGAAGGCCTCGTCGGCCACGCTGAAGATCAGGCCGCCGTGCGCCGTGCCGTGCATGTTCACACCCGCGTCCGTCACGGGGACGGTCACGCGGGTACGCTCGGGGGCGGCTTCCAGCACACTCAGGCCCAGGGTGTCGGCGTACGCCATACGTCAGGGTAGGGCAGCCGGGCGTGCGCCGGGCGGGTCAGGTCGCGCTCGGCGTGTACGGCCACGCGACCTCGCCGGCGGGGTCGTCCGGCCCGGCGCCGTCCCACGCGTAGGGGTAGACCTCGCGGCACGTCAGGGGGCTGCGGCCGCCGTGGGCGTCGGCGTAGGCGCCGGTCGCGTCGAAGGCTTCCAGGATGGTGGGGAACTCGAACTGCCGCCGCGTGACGGTCACGTAGGCCTCGTGGTGCGCGGCCTCCTCGCGCAGGGTGATGTCGCCGGTGGGGGTCAGCGCCCCGGTGTAGGGAACGCACACCTCGACGGGGCCGTCGCTGTCGGCCGTCACGGCGCCGTGATAGATCACGAAGGGTGCTCCGGCCACCACGGCGCCCTGCGCGGGAATGAACCCGATCAGTCGGCCGATGCTGGGCGGCAGGAAGCCGTCGAGTTCCGGCTGGAACACCCGGCGCTGGATGGTGGCGAGCTGGCGGGTGGGGAGGTCGCGGGTGTGCACGGTAAAGGTCTCCTGCATGGTGGCTCCTTCCAGGGTGTTCAGGACGTACTGGGCGAGGGCGCGGTGCTGGCCGTGCTGGCGCTCGGCGCCCTCCCAGTACCCGCGGATCAGGGTGGGGCGGGCGCCGGCCGGGGCGTCCAGCACACTGCGGATGGTGCTGAGCGGCATGTCCAGCTGCCGCAGCAGGCCGATCACGCGGGCGGTGCCCAGCTGGTCCGGGTGGTAGTGGCGGTAACCGGTCTGGGCGTCCACGTGGGCGGGCGGCAGCAGGCCCAGGTCGTCGTACAGGCGCAGCGCCTTGAGGCTCAGGCGGGTGGCCTGCGCGAAGGCTCCGATGCCCATCAGGGCGGCGGTGGGAGAGGGCGGCGTGGGCTGGGTCATGGGCGGGCCTCCGGAGGTGGGTCCAGCATGGGGGCTGCCCCAGGGGCAGGGTCAAGGGGGCGCGCTCCGGCACCGCGGCGGGGCGACTTCGCTACTCTGCACCCATGACCCCTCTGCTCCTCGGCCACCGGGGCACTCCCCGGCTTCACCGCGAGAACACCCTGGCGGGCTTTCAGGCGGCCCTGGACGCCGGTCTGGACGGCGTGGAGCTGGACGTGCGGCGCCTGGCCGACGGCACGCTGGTCATCCACCATGACGAGGCGCTGCCCGACGGGCGCCTGTTGCCGTTCCTGACCCTGGACGAGCTGCCGGCCGAGGTGCCCACCCTGGACGCCGCGCTGGCGTGGGCGGCCGACACGGGCGCGTACGTGAACGTGGAACTCAAGTACGAGTCCGCGCGGCCGGACGACCGGGTGCCGCGCTCGCTGGACGCCATCCGCGCGCACGGCCTGGCCCGGCACGTGATCCTGAGCTCCTTCAATCCGCTGGTGCTGGTGGCCGCCCGGCAGGCCGCCCCGGACATCGAGCGCGGCTTCCTGTACCACAAGACCTACGCCCGCGGGCCGCTGGACGCGGTGCCGCTCGCCATGCGCGCCGCCGACTGCGTGGCGCTGCACCCGCACCACTCGCTGATCGACGCGGCGCTGATGACGCGCGCGCAGCGCCGGGGCTGGCGCGTGAACACCTGGACCGTCAACGAGCCGGCGGACGTCGCGCGCCTGACACAGCTGGGCGTGAGCGCCCTGATCGGGGACCTGCCTGACGTGCTCCTGACCGCGCGCTGACACCTCCGTGGCACGACGCCATAAGCCCCTGGATGCCGTCCCAGACGCTTGACAAGCCCATGATTGTGGGCGCTTACTGTGATTCCCATGAAAAGAATACTGCTGACGCTGGCCATGCTGGGCACCGCCTCCGCGCAGACCACCGTGGAGTTCTGGCACTCGTTCGGGGACGCCAAGCGCTCCGGCTGGATCCAGGCCCGGGCTGACGAGTACAACAAGACCCACTCCGACGTGAAGATCATGCCCACCTACAAGGGCAGCTACAACGACTCGCTGCAGGCGACCATCCTGGCCGCGCGTCAGGGCAAGGCCCCGGCGCTGGTGCAGATCTTCGAGGTCGGCAGTCAACTCGCGCTCGACAGCGGCGCGTTCCAGCCGGTCAGCTCCATCAAGAACGTGGACTTCAGCGATTACATCAAGCCGGTCATCAACTACTACACCATTCAGGGCAAGGTGAACTCGCTGCCGTTCAACTCGTCGAGCCCGGTGCTGTACTTCAACCAGGACCTGATGAAGAAAGCGGGCCTGGACCCCAAGACGCCGCCCACGACCTTCAGCGGGCTGCTCAAGGCCTGCGCGAAGATCAAGGCGGCGGGCCTGGAGGCCAAGTGCGCGGCCGTCCCGGTCTACGGCTGGCTCTTCGAGCAGTGGATGGCCGAGCAGGGCGCGCCGCTGGTCAACAACGGCAACGGCCGCGACAGCCGCGCCACGGCCAGCAACCTCGACAGCGCCGCCGCCAAGAAGATCTTCCAGTTCTTCAAGAACCTGCAGGACGGCGGCTACGAGACGTACTCGGGCAAGCTGGCCGACACCGACGGCACCAACGCGATCTTCTCCAACCAGAAGGCCGTGTTCACCATCAACTCGACCGCGGACCTGGGCAACCAGATGGACTCGGCCAAGAAGGCCGGCTTCAAGCTGGGCGTGGGCGTGCTGCCCATCCCGGACGGCAGCAAGCGCAACGGCGTGGTGATCGGCGGGGCGAGCCTGTGGATCTCCAAGGGCGTCAGCAAGCCGCAGGCGGAAGCGGCGCTGGACTTCGCGCTGTACATGACGAGCACCAAGAACATGGCCGACTGGCACAAGCTGACCGGCTACTACCCGGTGCGCCAGAGCAGCATCAACTCTCTGCGTTCGCAGGGCTGGTTCACGCAGACCCCGCTGCAACTCGTGGCGTTCAACCAGCTGCTCAAGACCGTGCCCAGCTCCGCCACGGCCGGCGGCCTGAACGGCGCGGCCATCCAGACGCGCACCATCATCGAAGAGGGGCTGCAGAAGGTGCTGGGCGGCCAGAGTGTGGACGCCGCCCAGGCCGAGGCCAAGACCCGCGTGGACGCCGCCCTGAGCGAGTACAGCGCGAACTTCAAGTAAGACTGACTACCTTGGATTCCGTCCCTGTGTCGGAATCCATTGGCTTCCTGCTCGAAACGCGCGGCTCGCCTTCCCTGTCCGGGGGGCGGGCCGCACGTGAATTCCCCGCTTCCCTGGAGGTTCCATGAGGCTGTTCCCGTGCTGAAACCCGCCGCCCGCGCCGCGCCGTCCGAGGAGCGTGCCGTCTTCCGGGGCGCTGCGCTGCCGTGGCTATTCCTGCTGCCCACCCTGCTGATCCTGGCGGTGTTCATCTACCTGCCGGCGCTGCGGACCCTGCGCCTGGCCGCGTTCCGCGCCAACGTGATCCTGGGCACCGAGCAGTTCGTGGGCCTGGGCAACTTCGCCGGCCTGCTCGCCAGCCCGGCGTACCAGCAGGTGGCGTTCCAGACCCTGGTGTTCACGGTGCTGACCGTCGCGGGGGGCCTGCTGTGCTCGCTGTCGCTGGCGTGGCTGGCGAGCCGGCCCATCCGCGGCGCCAAGACCTACCGCCTGCTGCTGATCTATCCCTACGCGCTGAGCCCGGCGATTGCCGGGACGCTGTGGCTGTTTCTGTTCAACCCGGAGATCGGGGTGGTGAACCAGGTGCTGCGCGCGGCCTTCCACGTGCAGCCGCGCTGGCTGGACACGCCCATCCTCGCCTTCGGGCTGGTCACGCTGGCGTCCATCTGGAAGGGTCTGGCGTACAACATCGTGTTCTACCTGGCGAGCATCCAGAACCTGCCGGGCGACGTGATGGAGGCCGCGCAGATCGACGGGGCCACGCCCCGGCAGGTGTTCTGGCGGGTTGCCTTCCCGCTGCTGAGCCCCATCACGTTCTTCCTGGTGTTCACGAACATCATCTCCGCACTGTTCGATTCCTTCGCGCTGACCGACATCCTCACGCGCGGCGGGCCGTATGTGGGGCACGCGGGGATCACGACCTTCCTGGTGTATCAGCTGTACCAGGACGGCTTCGTGAACTTCAAGACCGGGGCGGCCGCCGCGCAGGCCGCGCTGATGCTCGCGCTGGTCGCGTTCATCACCGTCATGCAGTTCCGGGTGGGCGAACGGCGGGTGCACTATGGAGCGTGAACACCGTGGCGCTTAAACCGGTGACGTCCAGAGCCGCGGTCCCGGCCCACGCGCCGGCGCACCGCCGCACGTGGCCCACGCACCTCGCGCTGATCCTCGCAGTGCTGATCATCAGCGCGCCGCTGATCTTCGCGCTGATCAAGGCCACGCAGGACTCCAGCGCGGTCCTGAGCCCCAGCCTGATTCCGGGCGGCGCGTTCTTCCGCAATCTGGAGTCGGTGTGGAGCGGCGCGCACCTGGGCCGCTACATGACGAACTCGCTGATCGTGGCCCTGAGCGTCACGGTCGGCAAGACCGTCCTGGCGCTGCTGGCCGCGCTGGCCTTCGTGTACTTCCGCTTTCCCCTCAAGGGCGTGGCCTTCGGGCTGGTGCTGCTCTCGCTCATGCTCCCGACCGAGGTGCTGATCATCGCGCTGTTCGACCTGGTCAGCCGCGACCTGAAGTGGGCGAACACCTACGCGGCAATCATTGTGCCGTTCCTGGCGAGTGCCACTGGCACATTCCTGTTCCGGCAGCACTTCATGAACATCCCCACGTCGCTGGCCGACGCGGCGCGCATCGACGGCTGCGGCCCGCTGACCTTCCTGACCCGGGTGCTGGTGCCCATGAGCTGGAACACCATTGGGGCGCTGGCTGTGATCCAGTTCGTGTACGGCTGGGACCAGTACATCTGGCCGCTGGTGATCATGCAGCAGGACGACAAGCAGGTCGTGCAGGTGGGCCTGCGCAAGCTGATCGAGGTGGGCGGCCAGACCGACTGGGGCGCGGTGATGGCCGGCGCGATCATCACGGCCGTGCCGCCCCTGCTGGTCTTCACGGCGCTCCAGGAGCAGTTCAGCCGGGGCTTCGCCCTGACCGAGGACAAGTAGTCAGAGTCCCGTCACGCCAGCCTGACAGACTCGGGTTCTCTTCACAGGCGAGCACTCAGGATGCAGGGCTCGTTCTCACCCATCAAGTCAGAGGCCGCGCCGCCCGGTGTTCCCCCGGATGGCGCGGCCTCACTGTGGAGGGCGTCAGGCCGGCACGGCGCGGCCCACGGCCGGTACCTGGGCGGCGGAAGCCGTCACAGGTGGCCGGAAGCCGCGCAGGCGCAGGGCGTTGCCCAGCACGAACACGCTGCTCAGGCCCATGGCCGCCGCCGCCAGCACCGGATTCAGGGTCACGCCCACGGGCGACAGCACGCCCGCCGCGACCGGGATCAACACGGTGTTGTACGCGAAGGCCCAGAACAGGCCCAGGCGGATGTTCCGCAGCGTGGCGCGGCTGAGGGCGACGGCGTTCGGTACGCCGCGCAGGTCGCCGGCCATCAGGATCACGTCCGCCGTCTCGACGGCCACGTCCGTGCCGGTGCCGATGGCGACGCCCACGTCGGCGCTCGCCAGCGCGGGCGCGTCGTTGATGCCGTCCCCGACGAAGGCGACCCGTTGCCCGCCCGTTTGCAGGGCCGTGACCACGTCGCTCTTGCCGCCGGGCAGCACGCCCGCGTGCACGGTGTCGATGCCCAGCGTGCGCGCGACGGCCCGCGCAGTGCCCTCGTGGTCGCCGGTGACCATGGCGACCGTCACGCCCTGGGCGTGCAGCGCCGCGACCGCCGGCGCGCTGCCGGGCTTCACGGGGTCCGCCACGGCGACCAGCGCAGCGAGCTGGCCGTCCACAGCGGCGTACAGCGGACTGCGGCCCCCGTCGGCCAGCCGGGCAGCCTGGGCTGCGAAGGGTGTGGTGTCCAGCCCCAGCCCCAGCTCCAGCATGTAGCGGTCGGCGCCGATCTGTACGCGGCGGCCGTCCACGGTCGCCTCCAGGCCCAGGCCGGGCCGGGCGCGGAAGTCCGTGGCACCCGGCAGCGTCAGGCCCTCGCGTTCGGCCGCGCCGACAATCGCGCGGGCGATGGGATGCTCGGACTCGTGCTCGGCGCCCGCGATCAGGCGCAGCACCTCGGAGCGCCCGAATCCGGAGCGCACGTGCAGATCGGTCAGGTCCGGGTGGCCCAGCGTCAGGGTACCGGTCTTGTCGAGCGCCACGACGTTCACACGGCCCAGGGCCTCGAGCGCCGCGCCGCTGCGGAACAGCACGCCCAGGCCCGCCGCCCGCCCGGTGCCGACCATCACGGACGTGGGCGTGGCGAGGCCCATGGCGCACGGGCACGCGATGATCAGGACCGCGACTGCGTGCACCAGCGCCTGAGCCAGCGCGCCGGGACCTCCCAGCAGCAGCCACGTCAGGAAGGTCAGCGCGGCGATGACCAGCACGACCGGCACGAATACGGCGACCACGCGGTCCGCGAGGCCCTGGATGGGCGGCTTGCTGCCCTGCGCCCGTTCCACCAGCCGGATGATCTGCGCGAGCGCGGTGTCGGTGCCCACGCGGGTGGCGCGGACGGTCAGGGTGCCGGTGCCGTTCAGCGTGCCGCCGGTCACGCCGGCGCCCACCTCCTTGACGACCGGCACACTCTCGCCGGTGAGCATGCTCTCGTCCACCCACGACGAGCCGGTGACGACCTCGCCGTCCACCGGGACCTTGCCGCCCGGCCGCACGCGCAGCAGGTCGCCGGCCAGCACGTCGTCCACCGGCACCTCGACCTCCGCGCCGTCCCGGAGGACCGTGGCGGTGGCCGGTTGCAGGGCCAGCAGGGTCTTCATCGCCTCGCTGGTGCGGCCCTTGGCGACCGCCTCGACGTACTTGCCGAGCAGGACCAGGGTGATCACCACGCCGGACGCCTCGAAGTACACGTGCGCGCTGCCCGCCGGGAACGCGCCCGGCAGGGCGGTCACGGCGACGCTGTACCCGAACGCGGCCAGCGTGCCGAGCATGACCAGCGAGTTCATGTCGGGGCTGCGGTGGCGCAGCGCCGCCCAGCCGGAGCGCAGGAAGCGCCGCCCGGGGCCGAACTGCACCGGCGCGGCCAGCGCGAGCATCAGCACGTTCAGGGTCCGGGCGCCCACGCGGTCCATCAGCCACATGTCGAGCGCGGGCCACAGCATGGGCAGCATCGCCAGCAGCAGCAGCGGCACGGAGAACGCGGCGCTGACGGTCACCGCGCGGCGCAGCTCGCGCACGTCCCGCTCGCGCGCCTCACGTTCCACGTCCACGCGCGAGGGGCCGGCGCCCGTGTCCAGCACGTCGTACCCGGCGTTCCGGACCGCGGCCCGCAGCTGCGCCGCGCTCACGCCGCTCAGGGCGTCCACGCTGGCGCGCTCGGTGGCGAGGTTCACGGTGGCGTCCAGCACGCCGTCCACCTTGCGCAGCGCCCGCTCGACCCGGGTCACGCACGCGGCGCAGGTCATGCCGCTCACGCTCAGTTCGGTGTGCAGCGTGCGGGCGCCGTAGCCCGCGTCCTGCACGGTCTGGACCAGGGCGGGTACGGCAGTCTGCGCGGCGTCGTAGGTCACGGTGGCGCGCTCGGTGGCGAGGTTCACGCTGGCGTCCTCCACGCCCCCGGCCTTCTTCAGCGCGCGTTCCACGCGGCCCACGCACGCCGCGCACGTCATGCCCTGGATATCGAGTTCGACGGTCTTGCTCATGGCCCTCCCGATCCCCCCTGGGGGGATATGGCTCCAGGCTAGCGCCCATTGACTGACCAGATCAAGCAGGGCGTTGAGCGTTCGTCCATAGTCGTTGACAATCCCCAGGGGGAGGGTCTAGCCTCCGGTCATGACGACCCAGACCCCCACCACCGAACTGACCATCACCGGCATGAGCTGCGGCCACTGCGTGAAAGCTGTCGAGGGCGCCCTGAAGGCCGTGCCCGGCGTGCAGGCCGTCAGTGTCGACCTTCCGGGCGGCCGGGCCACCGTCCAGGGCGACGCGGACCCGCAGGCCATGCTCGCCGCCGTGAGCGAGGAAGGCTACGCGGCGCAGGTCGCCGGCGCATGAACCGGGCCCTGGTTCTGACCCTGCTGCTGACCGGCGCGGCCCTGGCGGGCGGGGGCGGCGCACCCATGTCCGGCATGGACCACTCGGTTCAGGGCATGGCGCAGATGTCGATGGCCGCCGATATGCAGGCCATGGGCGAGCGCATGACGGCCGAACTCCAGCCCCTGAGCGGCCGCGCCTTCGACATCCGTTTCGCGCAGCTCATGGCCGACCACCACCAGATGGCCGTGGACATGGCGCGCGTGGAGGTCGCGGGGGGCACCGATCCCCGCGTGAAGGCCGCCGCGCAGACCATCATCACGGCGCAGCAGCGCGAGATCGCCGTCATGCAGGGCTGGCTGCGGGCCTGGACCGGCCAGGAGTACGCGCCCCGGGGCATGGGCAAGCTGATGGAGATCATGGGCAGCACCGACCGCTGGTTCCTGACCGGCATGATTCCGCACCACCGCGGCGCCGTCGAGATGGCGCGGCTGGCGCCCACCCACACGGCCGACGCGCAGGTGCGCGCCCTGGCGGCCGACATCGTCCGGACGCAGACGACCGAGATCGCCCGCTTCACGGCGTGGCTCGCGGCCCGGCCGTGACCGCGGACGCCGCGCCGCACTGCCACGTCGAGGGCAAACTGTGTATGCCCGAGGACGCCCGCAAGCGCGCCAGTCGCCGCCTGAGCATCGCGCGCGGGCACCTGGAGAGCATCGTCCGCATGCTGGACGCCCCGGACGTGTACTGCGTGGACGTCCTGCGGCAGATCAAGGCCGTGCAGGGCGCCCTGAGCGGCGCGACCGAGGTGGTGCTGCGCGGGCATCTGGAGGCGCACGTCGCCACCGCCCACGAGCGCGGCGACACGGTGGAGATCGTCGAGGAACTCATGGAGGCGCTCAAGTATGCGTGACGGCGGTGAGGTCGGGCAGCGTGTCCGACCTCACCCGAGCGAAGCGAACTGCCGCCCGGGGAGCGGCCGGAGCGGAGGGGCTAGCCGGGGCTGGCCCTGCCCTGGAGCGCACAGCCAGAGGACTAGGGGTAGACCATGAGCGACGTCCTGACCTGCGCCCACTGCGGCGCGAAGAACCGCGTGTCGGCCGTTCCGGAGCGCCAGGTGCCGGTGTGCGCCCGCTGCGGCGAGAACCTGCCGTGGCTGCACAACGGCACGGACGAATCCTTCGCCGCCGATATCCACGCGGGCGTGCCAGTCATCGTGGACTTCTGGGCGCCGTGGTGCGGGCCGTGCCGCGTGATCGGCCCGGTGCTGGAGGACATCGCCCGGGAGCACGCCGGCCGGGTGCGCGTGGTGAAGGTGAACGTGGACGAGAATCCGCGCACGCCTGCGTCATTTCAGGTGCAGGGCATTCCGACCATGATCGTGTTCAAGGGCGGGCAGCCCGTCGACCGCATCGTGGGGGCGGTGCCCAGGGCCGAGATCGTGCGGCGGCTCGCGGCAGTTCAGGCGAACTGAAGCCAAAACCAGAACGGGCGCCGGTTGAGGGTGATCTCAACCGGCGCCCGCCCCATGTGGTCTAGCCGCGCAGGAGTTTCACGGCGCGCACCACGTCCTGCGGCGTGATCGTCTCGCCGGGGTGCGCGCGGCAGCCGGAGGCGTACTGCTCCAGGATCTGTTCGCCGGCCGCGTCCAGGGCGCTGCGCACGCCGGAGAGCTGGGTCAGCACGTCGTGGCAGTCGCGGCCCTCCTCGATCATGCGCTGGAGGCCGCGGACCTGGCCCTCGATGCGGCGCAGCCGCTTGAGCACCTTGTCGTCGGTTTCGCTGAGGGGGGGCACACTGGGTGGGGTGGTCATGGAGGTCCTTTCGCTGTCCGGCCGTGGGCCGGCCGTGCCGTCAGTATCGCGCATGTCGGAGCGTGGCGTCTGTGGGGCCACCCGGGTTCCGCGGTCCGGGGGATCAGCCGATGCGGCCCGTTGACAGTATACCCCCGGGGGGTTTATTGTCGAGGCGACGCGGGCGGCCACGGCTCCCGGCCGGTTCCCAGGAGGGCCCATGTACTTCGAACGCTTCTACGACCCGGACCTGGCCCAGGCGTCCTACCTGCTGGGCTGCCAGCGCCGCGGCGAGGCGCTGGTCATCGACCCGGTGCGGGACGTCGGCATCTACACGCGGGCGGCGGCGGCGCAGGGCCTGAGCGTCACGCACGTGACCGAGACGCACATTCACGCCGACTACCTCTCGGGCAGCCGCCAACTCGCCGCCGCCACTGGCGCGCAGCTCCTGCTCTCGGCCGAGGGCGGCCCTGAGTGGGCCTACGCCTTCCCACACACCGGCCTGCGCGGCGGCGACGTCTTCAGGGTCGGGAATCTGCGGGTGGACGTGCTCCACACCCCCGGCCACACGCCCGAGAGCGTGTCGTTCCTGCTGACCGATTCCGCCCGCGGCGAGCAGCCCGTGATGCTCTTCACCGGCGACTTCGTCTTCGTCGGTGACGTCGGCCGCCCGGACCTGCTCGACGAGGCGGCGGGCGGGGTGGACACGCGCTTCGCGGCCGCGCGCCAGCTGTTCGCGTCGCTGCGCGACGTCATCCTGACGCTGCCGGACTTTGTGCAGGTCTGGCCCGGCCACGGCGCCGGCAGCGCGTGTGGCAAGGCCCTGGGCGCGGTGCCCAGCACCACGGTCGGCTACGAGCGCGCCGTGGGGTGGTGGGCGCCCCTGGTGACGGCCGGCGACGACGCGGCCTTCACGGCGCACCTGCTGTCCGGGCAGCCGGACGCCCCGCTCTACTACGCCCGCATAAAGGCGCAGAACCGCGCCGGCCCCGCGCTGCTGGGTGGTCTGTCGCCCCTGCCCGAGCTGGACACGGCGACGGTGCGGGCGCGCGTCGCGGCCGGTGCCCGCGTGATCGACACCCGCCCGCGCGCCGAGCACCACGCCGGCGCGCCCGCCGGCAGCGTGAACCTCCCGGACGGTCCCACCGTGGAGACGTGGGCGGGCTGGCTGCTCGACCCGGCCCGCGCATACGTGCTGCTTGCCCCCGCCGGCCGGGCCGAGGCCCTGCGCCGCCGCCTGTGGATGGTCGGCATCGACGCCGTGGTGGGCTTCACGGCGAGCGCGGACGGTCTGGACCCTGCGCCGGCCACCGTGATCCCGCCGGGCGAGTTGCCCGAGGACGCGCTGCTGCTGGACGTCCGCACGGCCACCGAGTACGCGGCCGGGCACCTGCCGGGAGCGCGGCATGTGCACGCCGGCCGTCTGGTGGGACAGCTCGGGACCCTGCCGCGAGGCCGCGACCTCCTCGTGTACTGCCAGGGCGGAGCCCGCAGCGCCGCCGCCGCGAGCGTGCTGCGCGCCGAGGGCTTCCGGGTCAGCGAACTGGACGGCGGCTACGACGCGTGGGTGCGGGCAGGGGCAGCCGGTCCGCCCGCGTGAACGGCGGTCCAGGCCTGGCCGTGTCCTGCTACCCGACTTCCTTCGGCCCCTTGAGCCCCGTTTTGCCCTCGCGGCCCTGAAGCACGGCGGCCACGTCGCCCGGCGACACGCCCACCTCGGCCATGGCGAACAGCACGTGGAACATCAGGTCCGCCGCCTCGGTCGCCAGTTCGGCGCGGTCGGCGTTCTTGGCGGCCAGGATGACCTCGGCGGCTTCCTCGCCGATCTTTTTCAGCACGCGGTCAAGGCCGCCAGCGTGCAGCCGCGCCACGTAACTGTGCTCCGGCAGGGTGGCGAGGCGCTCGCTGATCGTGCCGTACACGCGCTCCAGCGTGCCGTCCAGGCCGGCGGCCGGGGCCTCACCGGTCTGGAGCGGGCGGTGGAAGCACGAATACTCGCCGGTGTGGCACGCGGGACCACGCTGCTCCACGCGGTACAGCACGCTGTCGCCGTCGCAGTCGAGTTGCACGTCCACCACGCGCTGGGTATGCCCGCTGGTCGCGCCCTTGATCCACTGCTCGTGGCGCGAGCGCGACCAGTACGTGGCCTCGCGCGTGTCCAGCGTGCGCTCGATGGCCGCGCGGTCCGCGTACGCCTGCATCAGCACCGCGCCGGTGCGGGCGTCCTGCGTGACGACCGGGATCAGGCCGTCCGCGCCGAAGCGCAGGTCGTCCAGCGTGGCGCTGTGGGCCGGGCCGCTCATGCATCCCTCCACTCGGGCCGCACCGGCAGGCCCTGGCCGCGCAGATAGGCCTTCACCTGCGGCACCGTCAACTCTCCAAAGTGGAAGACGCTGGCGGCCAGCGCGGCGTCGGCCTGCCCGCCGGCGTCGCCGCCCAGCAGCACGTCCCGGAAGTCCGACAGCTGGCCCGCGCCGCCCGACGCGATCACCGGCAGGTCGACCGCCCGCGACACGGCGCGCGTGGCCTCCAGGTCGAAGCCGGCGCGGGTGCCGTCGGCGTCCATCACGTTCAGGCAGATCTCGCCCGCGCCGAGCTCCTGCCCGCGGGTGGCCCACTCGATCAGGTCCAGGCCGGTGTCGATGCGGCCGCCGGCGCGGTACACGTTCCAGCCGTGACCGTCCGGGCGGCGCTTGGCGTCAATGGACAGCATCACGCACTGCGCGCCGTGGTGGTCGCTGGCTTCGCGGATCAGCTCGGGGCGGGTCAGCGCGCCAGAGTTCACGCTGATCTTGTCCGCGCCCGCGAGCAGCAGTTGCCGGAAGTCCGTCAGGGCACCCACCCCGCCGCCGACGGTCAGGGGCATCATGACCTGTTCCGCGACCTGCGCGGCCACGTCCAGCATCAGGCTGCGGCCCTCGTGCGTGGCGGTGATGTCGTAGAACACCAGTTCGTCCGCCTGCTGCGCCTCGTACGCCTGCGCGAGCGCCAGCGGGTCGCCGGCGTCGCGGTGGTTCTCGAAGAACCGGACGTTTTTCACCACCCGGCCGCGCTGCACGTCCAGACAGGGAATGATGCGTTTGGTGAGCATGCCGGGCAGTCTACGCGCGCCGGGCAGGGCACGGCGTGATCCTGCCCAGGTCGCTTGACATGGAATGAACCGCGTTCAGGCTTCGAAAACGTGCCAAACCTTTAATGAATCTTCACACACTTTGCTAAACTGATCACAGGTCGGGTGCTCCCGGCAGGGCGGCCCCACACCCACTCCTCCTCTTGCCGCCTGCCTTCTTCACCCGTGGAGAACCGTGAAAACCCGCAAAATTCTGCTCGTCGACGATAATCCCAATGATCTGGAGCTGGCCCTGAGCGCCTTCGGGGAGATGTCCGGCGACGGCCTCGATTATCAGGTGGACGTGGCGGGCAGCGGCGAGGAAGCCATCTCCAACCTGCGCACCGCGCTGGGGCACGGCCAGGACCACCTGCCGGACCTGGTGCTGCTCGACCTGAAGATGCCGCAGATGGACGGTCTGGCCGTGCTGGACGCCATCCGCGCCCAGGACGACCTGCGCGACATCCCGGTCGTGATGCTCACCACCAGCGGCGAGGACCGCGACATCCGCGACTCGTACGCGCACGGCGCGAGCGCCTACGTGATCAAGCCCATGGACTTCACGCAGTTCCGCGAGGCGATGCTCACCATCCGTTCGTTCTGGACGACCCTGAACCGCCACCCCCGCCTGAACTGAGCCGGGTCTTGTGCGGCCCTTCATGCCGCCGGGCCGGCCGGGCCGCCTCCCGTAAGCTCAGGGCATGCGGGTCTACATCGGCTGCGGCGGGTACAGCAACGACGACTGGACGGCCCCCGGCCTGATCTACGAGGGCGTGAAGAAAGACGAGTACCTGGACACCTACGCGCGGCACTTCGACGCGGTGGAACTCAACTCCAGCTTCTACGCCATTCCCGGCCTGAAGGCCTTTGAGGGCATGGCGCGCAAGAGCGCGGGCCGCACCCGCTTCGCCGTGAAGCTGAACAGGGCCTTCACCCACGACCGCGCGCCCACCGACGCGGACTTTGACCGCATGCTCCAGAGCCCCGAACCGCTGCGCGAGGCCGGCGTGATGGGACCGTACCTGGCCCAGTTCCCGTACTCGTTTCACCGCACCGCCGAGAACCGCAAGTACCTGCTGATGCTGGCCGAGCGCTTCGCCGGGCATGAGCTTGCGGTGGAACTGCGCCACGCCGGCTGGGACAAACCCGAGGTCCGCGAGGGCATGGGCGAGTACGGCCTGATCTGGGTCAGCCCCGACTACCCGCCGGTGGGCGGCATGCCTGAACCGCAGGTGCACGTGACCGCCGACGTGGGCTACCTGCGGCTGCACGGGCGCAACGCCGGCAGCTGGTGGGAGGGCACCAGCGCCGCCGAGCGCCACGACTACCGCTACACCCGCGCCGAGATGGATGAATGGGCCGAGAAGATCGCGGTGGTGAATGACGACCTGAGCGAGCTGTACGTGTTCTTCGAGAACACGACCAAGGGCCACGCCCTGAAGAACATCCCCCTGCTGCGCGACGCCCTGAACGCCCGCGGTGTGCCCGTGAAGACCCCCGACCCGGGCGACGACGGCCGCCTGCTGTAACAGGGAACAGGTCACCGGCCGCGCCTGGGGGTTCAGGAAACGCGGCCGGTCGTGGCGCCTCGGGGGTGGAGCGGTGCATCCCGGCAGCCGCTCCGCCCGGGTGGTGCCCGGAAGTCGTGTGGGTGCTGCGGCCTTAACGCGGGGGAACACCGCCTTGGGACCGCTGCCGCCTGGAGATGGACGGGAGGCCGTTTCGTCTGCGGCCTCCCAGGGAATCAGCCGGTCTTGCGCAGCGTGCGTTCCGCGATGATGCCGGGCGCGTGCTCGGCGGCGGTGCGCACCAGGATGCCCATCTTGTGCGGATTGGCTTCCAGGTCGATGCGCAGCCCGAGGTCTGCGGCGGCCTCCGAGCACGCCGGGCCGATGCTGACCAGCACCAGACGGTTCAGGGCGGCGCGGGTCTCGTCGAGCAGGCCCATCTTCTCGGCGTACTTCAGGAAGTGCAGGGCCTGGGTGCCGCTGGAGAGCAGCAGCACGTCCGGGCCGCCCAGCACCACGTCCCGCACGGCCTGTGCCAGCGGCGCGGTGTCGAGCGGGAAGGCGCAGCGGTACACCGGCACGCTGGTCACGCGGATGCCGGCGTAGCCGAGTTCGCGCAGCATGGCGGTGGGCGTCGCCTCGCCGTACTCCAGGATCACGGCGTGCTGGCCGCGTTCCAGGCGCCCGGCCAGGGCCTCCATGACCTCCTGCCACGTGTGCGGGCGCGGCACGTTCACGCCGGTCAGCCCGAATTCCTTGAGGGCCTGCAGGGGCTTGCTGCCGCGCGCGATCAGCGGCACGCCCTTCAGGAGCTCCAGCAGCGCCGGGTCGCGCGCCACGAGTTCGCGCAGGAACAGCCGCGTGCCCACGCCGGTCATGCACGCCAGCGCACTGACCGTGCCGGCACGCAGGTCACGCTCGAAGGCGGCCAGCGGCTGCGTCAGGTCGAGCTTCTGCTCGCGCATGCTGGGGGCCACGACCGCGCGCCCGCCGTACTTCTCGATCAGGGTCGCCATCTCCTCGGAGCGGCGCGATTCCAGACTCAGGACCCTCAGACCGCCGAACCAATCCATACGTCACCTCCCTCCACCCGCACCGGGTAGGTGGGGAGCGCCGTGGCCGGGTCGTCCAGCGACTCGCCGGTTTCCAGGTCAAAGGCGTGTTTCAGCAGCGGCGAGGCCACCTTCACGCGGGTCTCGCCGCTGCGGGTATAGCTGCCGGTCAGGCCGCGTGACATCACGTTCGCGCCGGTGTAGGGATCGCGGTTGCCGACGGCATAGACCTGACCGGCGACGTGGAACACGGCCACCTGCTCGCCGCGCACCAGGGCGCACACGCCCAGGCCGGGCAGGATGTCGCGCAGCGCGCACACGGGCGTCCAGGTGGGCTGCACGGAGGACGGGGGAGCGGAGGGGAGCAGGGTCATGGGGACTCCTTGGGGTCGGATGGGGGAGGGCAGGCACGGGTCCGCTGGCACGGTCGTTGTCGGCCGGTCAGGGGCCGCGCGCGCCGGTCAGTCATCGCCGCCGGCCATGGGGAGGGGCGTGAGCTGCGGGTAGTCGGCCGGGCGGATCTGACCGCGCTCATCCACCCACTGCACGCCGTCGTCGCGGGCGTCGGAGTTCACGAAGGTGCGGAACCGCGCGCGGATGCTGGGGTCGTTCACGGCCGCCGCCCACTCGTCCTCGTACGACGCGACGTGGCGGGCCATCTCGGCCTCCAGTTCGGCGCACAGGCCCAGGCGGTCGTCCATGATCACGGACTTCAGGTACTCCAGGCCGCCGTCCAGGTTCTCCAGCCACGTGCTGGTGCGCTGCAGGCGGTCGGCGGTGCGGACGTAGAACATCAGGTAGCGGTCCAGCAGCGTGACGACCTCGTCCTCGCTGAGGTCACCGGCGAGCAGCACCGCGTGCTTGGGGGTCACGCCGCCGTTGCCGCCGACGTACACGTTCCAGCCCTTCTCGGTGGCGATGATCCCGAAGTCCTTGCTGCGGGCCTCGGCGCACTCGCGGGTGCAGCCGGACACGCCGCTCTTGAGCTTGTGCGGGCTGCGCAGGCCCCGGTAGCGCAGCTCCAGCCGCACGGCGAGGCTGGTGGAGTCCTGCACGCCGTAGCGGCACCACGTGGAGCCCACGCAGCTCTTGACGGTCCGCAGGCTCTTGCCGTAGGCGTGCCCGCTCTCGAAGCCGGCCGCGATCAGGTCCTCCCAGATGGCCGGCAGGTCATCGCGGTGCGCGCCGAGCAGGTCGATGCGCTGCCCGCCGGTGATCTTGCAGTACAGCCCGAACTTCTTGGCGACCGCGCCGATGGCGATCAGGCCCTCGGCGGTGATCTCGCCGCCGGGCACGCGCGGCATCACCGAGTACGTGCCGTTTTTCTGGATGTTCGCCAGGAAGGCGTCGTTGGTGTCCTGCAGCGGCGCGTGCTGGGGCTTGACGATCAGCTCGTTGTGCAGGCTGGCCAGGATGGACGCCACGGCGGGCTTGCAGACCTCGCAGCCCAGGCCGGTGCCGTGCGCGGCGAGCACCTCGTCCCACGTGGTGTGGCCCTTCACGCGGATCACGTCGAACAGTTCCTGGCGCGAGTACGCGTAGTGCTCGCACACGTGGTTGGTGACCGTCTCGCCCAGGCGGCGCAGCTCGGTCTGGAGCAGGCCGTGCAGGCTGGGCACGCAGCCGCCGCAGCCGGTGCCGGCGCTGGTGCATTTCTTCAGGGTCGCCACGTCGCGCGCGCCGCCCTCGATGGCCGAGCAGATGGCGCTGGTGCGCACGTTCTCGCACGAGCAGATCAGCGCATCGGCGCTGGCCGGCAGCGCCGCGCCGCCGGGCAGCGGGGGCACGATCAGCGTCTCGGGCGGCACGGTCAGCGGCGTGCCGGACAGCGTCAGGTCCAGCAGGTCGCTGTAGCGCGCGGTGTCACCCACCAGCAGGCCGCCCAGCACCGCCTTGCCGTCGGGCGACAGCACCACCTTGGAGTACGTGCCGCGCACGTTGTCGCTCAGGGACACGCTGCGGCTGCCGGGCGTCACGCCCTTGGCGTCCCCGAAGGAGCCGACCTCCACGCCCAGCAGCTTGAGCTTGGTGGACAGGTCGGCGCCCCGGAAGTGCGCGGGCTCGCCGCTCAGCACGCCCAGCTCGCGCAGCACGTTCGTGGCCGTGACCTTCGCCATCTGGTACCCGGGCGCGACCAGGCCGTAGATGCGGCCGTCGTGTAGGGCGCACTCGCCCACCGCGTACACGTGCGGGTCGCTGGTGCGGCCGGTGTCGTCGATACGGATGCCGCCGCGCTCGCCCACGTCCAGGCCAGAGGCGCGGGCGAGGTCGTCGCGCGGTCGGATGCCGGCCGAGAACACCAGCAGGTCGGTTTCCAGCGTGGTGCCGTCCGCGAAGGCCAGGCTGCTGACGCGGCCGGCGGCGTTCCACGTGAGTTCGGTGGTCGCCTTGCTGACGTGCACGCCGATGCCCATCGCCTCGATGGTGCGGCGCAGCGTGGCCCCGCCCTCCGCGTCGAGCTGCGCGGGCATCAGGTGCGGCGCGAACTCCACCACGTGGGTGTCCAGGCCCAGCTTGCGCAGCGCCCCGGCGGCCTCCAGGCCGAGCAGGCCGCCGCCGATCACCACGCCGGTCGTCGCGTGCGCGGCGGCCTCGCGGATCGCGTCCAGGTCGTCCAGGGTGCGGTACACGAACACGCCCTTGGCGAAGCGGCCCGGCAGCGGGGGCACGAAGGGGATGGAGCCGGTGGCGAACACGGCCGCGTCGTACGGCAGCGTGCGGCCGTCAACCGTGACCGTGCGGGCGGCCAGATCGACGTGCTCGGCCTTGCCGTACACGACCTCCACGCCGGACTCGGTGTAGCCGGCCTCGGTGGCGAGGGCCAGATCGGGGCGGGGATCGTCGAAGTGAGACGACAGGTGCACGCGGTCGTAGGCGAGGCGGGGTTCCTCGCTGACCACCGTGACGCGCAGGGTGTGGACATCGGCTTGGGCACGCAGCTGCTCGACCAGTCGGTGGCCGACCATACCGTTGCCGATCACGATCACATGGGGGGGCGGGGGGGTGCGGTTCGTCATGTCTCCTCCTGGGGGCGTGCCACCGTCGCACGCAGGCCGGAGTGGCCCTCCGTCGCGCCCCATTGAGAAGGATTGCATGCAGATTGTCAAGGGTTTGCTGTCCAGATTGCTCACTCAAGGTCGCAAAGGCCGGGTTGGTGTAGACAGATTGAGCAAAATGTCGGGCAATTTTGTCCGCTTCGACCAATTTGGCCTTGACGATCCGCACCGCTGTTCGGCAAGGTGGCCCCATGACCGCGCCCACTCCTCCCGACGCGCGCCTCGTCCGCACCACCTGTCCGTACTGCGCGGTGCAGTGCACCTTCGACCTGCACATCGAACGCGGCCTGCCGGTCAAGGTCACGCCCACCAAGGACTGCCCGGTCGCCCACGGCACCGTGTGCAAGAAGGGCCTCGCCGCACTGAGCGACGTGCGCCACCCCGAACGCCTGACGCAGCCGCTGCTGCGCAAGAACGGCGAGCTCGTGCCGGTGGGCTGGGCCGAGGCGCTCGCGTACGTCCGTGACGCCCTGACCCCGCTGCTCGACACCCGGCCCGACGCCGTGGGCGTGTTCGGCAGCGGCAGCCTCACGAACGAGAAGACGTACCTGCTCGGCAAGTTCGCGCGGCTGGCCCTGAAGACCGCCAACATCGACTACAACGGCCGCTACTGCATGGCCTCGGCCAGCAGCGCCCTGAACCGCAGCGTTGGCTACGACCGCGGCCTGGGCTTCCCGCTCGCGGACATGGGGAGCAGCGACCTGATCCTGCTGGTCGGCGCGAACATCGCCGAGACGCTGCCGCCGATCATGCAGTACCTCAAGGCCGCCAAGGACCGCGGCGGCGTGATCTACGCCATCGACCCGCGCGCCACGACCACCGCGAAGGTCGCCGGGCAGCACCTGTCGCCCCGGGTCGGCACGGACGGCGTGCTGGCGCTGGGCGTGCTGCACCTGATGAAACAGTGGGGGAAGATCCGCCCCACCGCGCCCGCCCACGGCATGCCCGGCGTGCTTGCCCAGGCCGACGACTACCCGCCCGCCCGCGTGGCGCACGAGTGCGGCATCGACGAGGCGGACCTGCTGACCCTGGCCCGCCGCTACGCGGACGCCGCCCGGCCCCTGATCCTCACGGGGCGCGGCGCGGAGCAGCACGCGCACGGCACCGACACCGTGCAGGCGTGGCTGAACCTCGCGTTCCTCACCGGGCACTTCGGCAAGCCCGGCGGCGGCTACGGCACCCTGACCGGCCAGGGCAACGGCCAGGGCGGGCGCGAGCACGGCCAGAAGAACGACCAGCTGCCCGGCGCGCGCAGCCTGAAAGACCCCCGCCACCGCGCCGAGATCGCCGCGCTGTGGGGCGTGGAGGACACGGAGCTGCCCCAGCCCGGCCGCTCCGCGCAGAACCTCCTGAACGCCTGCGGCCGCGAGATCGAGGCGCTGATCGTGCTGGGCTCCAACCCCGTCGTGAGCGCCGCCGGGGCCGGTCAGGTCACGGAGAACCTGCGGGCCCTGAAGCACCTGATCGTGATCGACTTCCTGCCCAGCGAGACCGCGCAGCTCGCCACGCTGGTGCTGCCGGGCAGCATGTGGTGCGAGGAAGAGGGCACCACCACCAACCTGGAGGGCCGCGTGCAGCGCCGCAGGAGGGCCATCACCGTGCCCGGCGCCGCCCGCGAGGACTGGCGCATCCTGTGCGACCTCGCGGCCGCCGTGGGCCGCCCACAGGGATTCACGTACGGCACCTTCCGCGAACTGCAGGACGAGTTCTTCCTGGCCACGAAGGGCGGCAAGGCCGACTACAGCGGCCTGAGCGCCGAGCGGCTCGACCGCGCGACTGCCCAGTGGCCGGTGAAGTCTGCAACCGGCCCTGACACGCCCTACGCCTACGCGCCCACGTACCCCACTGCCGACGGGCTGGCGACCCTGCACGTTCCCTCGTTCCCGCTGCCCACGCCGCCCCGGCAGCTCACGCTGACCACCGGCCGGCTGGGCAACCAGTACCAGAGCGGCACCCAGACCCGGCGCAACGCCGCCCTGAAGGCCGAGGCGACCGCGCAGATCCACCCCGACACTGCCCGCGACCACGGCCTGCGCCCCGGCGACAGCGTGACCCTGCGCACCCTGCACGGCACGGCCACGCTGCCCGTCCAGATCACGCCCGCCATCCGGCCGGACACCGTGTTCCTGCCGTTCCACTGGCCGCAGACTGCCAATCTGCTCACCGATCCGTACACCCTCGATCCGCACTCGCACATGCCCGCCTTCAAGGGCACACCCGTGACGCTGATGCCGGCGCACTCGGTCGCCGGCATCCCCCTTCGCCCGGGTCTGACGGGCGAGGTGGCGGCGACCTGAACCCTCCCGTGAGCTTCACTCCCGACCGCTCGTCCTGACCCGCTCCCACACCCCGCCTATTCCAGGAGGAACCCACCATGACCGCACCCACCGCCGCTCCGCCCGCCCCTGCCCTGAGCCCCGATGCCCGGAAGGTCGTGACCTTCTCCACCCTGGGCTTCACGCTGATGTTCGCCGTGTGGGTGATGTTCGCCATCGTGGGCCTGCCCATCCGCAAGCAGCTCGGCCTGAGCGACGCGCAGTTCACGCTGCTGACCGCCATCCCGGTACTGACCGGCTCGCTGCTGAGGCTGCCGGCCGGTATCTGGGCCGACCGTTACGGCGGCAAGAAGGTCTTCACCGTGAACATGCTGGTCACGGCCGCGTTCTCGCTGGCGCTGGCGTACGCCAACGGCTACAGCCTGCTGCTCGCGCTCGCGCTGGGCGTCGGTCTGGCCGGCGTGAGCTTCGCCATCGGCAACGCGTGGATCGCGCAGTGGGTGCCCACCGCCCGTCAGGGCCTCGCGCTGGGCACCTTCGGCGCGGGGAACGCGGGCGCCAGCATCACCAAGCTGCTTGCCCCGCTGCTGATCGCGCTGGTGCCCGCCGGCCTGCTGATTCCTGGCGGCTGGCACTTCGTGCCCTTCGTGTTCGCCATCCTGCTGGTGCTGTGCGCCGCCGCCACCGCCCGCTTCACCCCGGCCGACACCGTCACGCCCAGCGGCCGCAGCGTGGCCGACTGGCTGCGCCCGCTGGCCCGCGCGCAGGTGTGGCGCTTCGGGCTGTACTACGTGGTGTTCTTCGGCGCGTACGTGGCCTACAGCCTCTTCCTGCCCAAGTACTACGTCGACCACTACGACATTCCCCTGGCCGAGGCCGGGCTGCTGACCGCGCTGTTCATCTTCCCTGCCAGCCTGCTGCGCCCGCTGGGCGGCTACCTCAGCGACCGCTTCGGGCCGCGCGCCGTGACCATCGCCGCGTTCGCCATCATGCTGCTCGGCCTGTTGCCCCTGATGCGCGAGCTGCCGGTCACGACCTTCACGCTGCTCACCACCGTCGTCGGGGTCGGCATGGGCATCGGCAAGGCCAGCACCTACACCCTGGTCGCGCAGTGGAACCCCGGCCAGATGGGCGTGGTGGGCGGCCTGGTGGGCATGCTCGGCGGCCTGGGCGGCTTCTTCCTGCCGCTGATCTTCGCGGCCCTGAAGCCCACGCTGGGCGCGCAGTCGGCCTTCATCACGCTGTTCGTGCTCACGCTCGGCACCGGCGTGGTGTTCGTGGCGAACATGCTGCGCCTGAAGGTGCTCGGCCGCCAGCCCGGCCTCGCCACTCCGGCGTAAACCGGGCCGATCACTGGAGGGGAGAGCGCGGGCGGCTCTCCCCTCTGCCCATTTGAGGGACCACCTGGCCGCCGTGCCTGTTAGAACTGGGGACATGAAGCGCCTGTCCGTCGTCCTGCTCGCTCTCGGCAGCGCCGTGGCCCAGACCTCCGCCACGCCCACCTGGGCCGATCTGCTCCGGCCCACCGTGGAGGCCAGGCAGCAGGCCTGCGACGCCGCCACCGCCTATGAGAAGGCGCATCCCACCCCTGCCGGGCAGAAGTACGCCAGTGGCGACCCGAGTGAGGCCGGACGCGTGGGCCGCAAACTCACCGACGACCGCAGCAGCCCGCCCGAGGTGAAGGTGCCGGCCGGCGTGGCGAGCCGCGTGATCTTCGAATTGCCCGCCGGCACCGTCGGCAACATCTGTGCGAACGCCGCCCGCGAGGGCCGCCCGGTCAAGATCACCCGCTACTCGGGAACCACGCAGGTCTATATCCAGGGCGAACTCGTGGCCCTGAAAGACGCCCTGAAGGTGACGGCCGCGCTGCGCCTGCTGGACGCCGGCGGCAGGGAACTGGCCCGCATCGACAGCCGCCGGGACGCCGCCGCGAAGGTCGACCAGGGCCTGTGGACGCGCGAGTGCCAGGACAATGTGTGCCGCTGGCGGGGCTTCAGCGTCTTCGAGTTCAGCGACTACGACATCAGGCCGGAGACCCACGCGGCCACGCAGGGTGTGCAGCTTGTGTTCGACCGCGGCTACGGCCCGGAGACGCGCGACTACACGGCCGCCGACTTCACGCGGCTGAGCCTGGGCGGGAAGTAGGGCGTCATCCCTGCGGCCGCATGGCCTATCTTCCGGGCATGAACGTCGGCGGCACCGAACTCCACGTCGAAGACCACGGCCACGGGCCGCCGCTGGTCATGCTGCACGGCCTGGGCTCGAACGTCGAGTGGCTGCGGCCCGAGATCGAGCAGCTGAGCCGCATCCGGCGCGTGATCGCGCTGGACAGCCGGGGCCACGGCCGCTCGGATCGCCCGGCGGCATACACCCTGGCTGACCACGTGTCGGACGTCCTGGGTGTGATGGACGCGCTGGGGCTGGAGCGGGCCGACGTGATGGGCACCTCCATGGGCAGCTACGTCGCGCAGGGCGTGGCGATCCGCGCGCCGCAGCGGGTGTCGAAACTCGTGCTGGTCGTGCCGAAGGCGAGCGGCACGACCTCGTCTGTCGCGCGGCTCATCGGAGAGCACGCGGCCGAGCTGGAAGGGAAGTCGAACGACGAGGTGCTGGCCTTCATCGGCGGCCTGATGTTCGCGCCCACCACGTCCCCAGAGGTGCGGGCACGGCGCGACCAGGGCACCCAGCGGGACATGGAGCTGGGCCTGAGCCTCACGCCCGGGCAGTTCCAGGCAGCGAACCGCGCCCTGGAGGGCTTCGACTTCCGCCCGGAGCTGCCGCGGGTGACCGCGCCCACGCTGGTCATCAGCGGTCGCCACGATCCCCTGAACCCGCCAGCGGAGGGCGAGGTGATCGCCCGCTCGATTCCCTACGCGCGGATGGTCGTGCTGGAACGCAGCGGGCACCTACCCAGCCTGGAAGAACCGGACGAACTGGTGGAGATTATCCGCGACTTTCTGCAACAGGAACCGGCCCCCACCAGTTAAGGGCTGGAGCTGGGGGTGGGGCGCTGGGCAAAGTGCGCGGTCGGCCGCGCTGCTGGTCGTGATTGCCTGCCTGTGGAGGCAGCTGCCCCGCCTTCTGCGTTGACGTCGTCAGCGCCAGCGTGCTGCGCGCACGATGGCATTCGGTGAGGGGCAAGGCGGGACGCTTCGGTTTTCAAGCTCCTCCCATTGCGCGGGAGGTCGGGTTGGGGTGGCGGATAACTCCCGTTCTCGCGCTGGACGATCAACAGGTGTTGATCTTTGGAACTGCGTCCTACTCCCGTCGGTACGCGACCTTGCCGTCGACCACGGTCAGCACCGGCCAGCCTTTCAAGGTTTCTCCGGCCCACGGCGTGAACTTCGCCTTGCTCTTGAACTCGGTGGGCTTCACTTCTCTTTGCGTATCCAGATCGAACACGACCAGATCGGCGGGCGCGCCGGTGTCCAGCGTCGGCTCGGGCCAGCCCATCACGCGGGCGGGCGCGGCGGTCAGGAGTTCCACGATCTTCTCCAGCCCCAGCGACTCGCCAAAGCGCGTGTACATCAGCGGGAACGCCAGTTCGATGTACGCGATACCGCTGGGCGCGTCCAGCAGGTCACGCTCCTTCTCGGCGCGGGTGTGCGGCGCGTGGTCCGTGGCGAGGCAGTCCACGCTGCCGTCCCGCAGGCCTTCCAGCAGGTGATCAGCGTCCGCCTGCGTCCGCAGGGGCGGCGCGACCTTGTACACGGCGTCGAAAGCCCGCAGCGCCTCGTCGGTCAGGGTCAGGTGGTGCGGGCAGACCTCGCAGGTTACGCCCAGGCCGCGCTTCTTGGCGTCGCGCACCAGATCCAGTGCGCGTGCGGTGGACAGGTGCTGCACGTGCAGCCTCACCGGGCGGCCCTGCGCGGCGAGGCCCGCCACGATCTCGATGTCCCGCGCCACGCGCGCCGCCTCGGCCGCTGCCGGGTTGCCGGGCACGCCCAGCGCCTCGGACACCGCGCCCTCGTTCATCACGCCGTCCGCGCGCAGCGACGCGTCCTCCGCGTGCACCGACACGACCATGCCCAGGCTCGCGGCCGTTTCCAGGCCCAGCCGCAGCACCCGGGCGTTCTCGTTGGTGCGGCCGTCGTCCGTGAACATCACGGCGCCCGCGTTCTTCAGGTACGTCAGTTCGGCCAGCGCCTCGCCCTGCTGCCCGCGCGTCAGGGCCGCCGCCGGCTTCAGGCGCGCCTGGCCCAGCGTTCCGGCCTTCTCCAGCAGGCTGCGGACGATGGCCGGGTCGTCGATCACCGGGGACGTGTTCGGCATGCACACGACCGTGCCGTATCCGCCCGCCGCCGCCGCCGCGAGGCCCGACGCGAGGTCTTCTTTCTGCGTCTGCCCCGGCTCACGCAGGTGCGCGTGCAACTCGATCAGCGCGGGCGCGACGGTGCCGCCGTGGCCGTCGATGACCTCGCCGTCTTCCGGCAGGTTCCAGCCCTTGATGACGCCGTTCTCGATGGTCACGGACGTCAGCTCGTCTGAGCCGACACGTTTGATGTTCGTGATGGTGATGATCATGGAAGTCCTCAGTCCCGCCCGACCAGCAGGTGGTACAGCACGCTCATGCGGATGGCCTGGCCGTTCTCGACCTGCTTCAGAATCCGGCTGCGCGGGCCGTCGGCGGCCTCGGCGCTGATCTCCACGTCGCGGTTCATGGGGCCGGGGTGCAGGACGATGGCGCCGCTCTCCGCGTGCCCCATCAGCGCCTCGTTCACCTGGTAGGTGTCGGCGTATTCCTGGAGGCTGCCCAGGTAGCCGCCGGTCATGCGTTCCTGCTGGAGCCGCAGCGCCATGACGGCGTGGGCGCCGCGCACGGCCTGCACGGGGTCGGTGGTCAGTGTGACGCCGGGCAGCGCGCCCAGGTCGGCGGGGAGCAGCGTGGCCGGGCCGCACAGGATGACCTTGGCGCCCAGTTTGGGCAGCAGTTCGGCGTTGCTGCGCGCCACGCGGCTGTGCCGGACGTCCCCGAGGATGGCGACGGTCTTGCCCTCCAGCGAGCCGTACTCCTGCCGGACGGTGTACGCGTCGAGCAGCGCCTGGGTGGGGTGGGCGCGGCGGCCGTCGCCGGCGTTGATCACGGGCTTGCCGCTGTACTGGTGCACCAGATGTGCGGCGCCGGACGCGTGGTGCCGCACGATGTACGCGTCCACCTTGTACTGCGTCAGCACCTCGATGGTGTCGCGCAGGCTCTCGCCCTTGGACACGCTGCTGGCTCCGGCGGCGAAGGTCATCACGTCGGCGCTCATGCGCCGGGCAGCGAGTTCGAAGCTGGTGCGTGTGCGCGTCGAGTTCTCGAAGAACGCGGTGCAGATGGTCAGGCCCTGCAAGGCCGGCACCTTCTTCACGGGCCGGTCGAGCACCTGCAACATGGTGTCCGCGTTGTCCAGGATGGCAGTCAGGCGCTCCGGGCTCCAGTCCTGGAAGTCCAGCAGGTGGCGCGGCCGGGCAGAGGTCGCGGCGGCCGTCATTTCACGTCCTCCAGGTCCCACAGCTCCACGATGTCCACGCCGTCGGTCTCCTGCAACTTGACCTTCACGACTTCGCTTTTCGCGGTCGGCAGGTTCTTGCCCACGTAATCCGCGCGGATCGGCAGTTCGCGGTGCCCGCGGTCGATCAGCACGGCGAGCTGGATGCCCAGCGGCCGCCCGAGGTCGATCAGGGCGTCGAGCGCGGCCCGTACCGTGCGGCCGGTGTACAGCACGTCGTCCACCAGCACCACCCGGCGCTGCGCGATGTCGAAGGGCACGTGCGTCTCGCGGATGATCGGCTGGTGCGCCACCTCCGACAGGTCGTCGCGGTAGAGGGTGATGTCGAGCATCCCGGTCGGAATCTCCACGCCCTCCAGTTCGGACAGTTTCGCGGCCAGGCGCGCGGCGAGCGGAATGCCGCGCGTGTGCACGCCGATGATCGCGAGGTCCTGCGCGCCCTTGTTGCGCTCCACGATCTCGTGCGCGATGCGCGTCAGGCCGCGCCGGATCTCGTCGGCCGAGAGGATGGTGGCCTTAGGCGCCATGGGGTGCCCCCAGCCAAAAAAAATCGCCGTTCAGCGCATGCTGACGGCCCACGACTTCACTCCACATACTTCACTCCTTCTCCTGCCTCACGGGGCGGGCGCGACCTCACGGGATCGCCGGGAAAAAGGTGGGGCGCGTACCCCGAACCGTAGGGAGTGTAGCAGAGGTGCGGCGGCGGCCGGGCCACCCCCGCACGCGTGATTTAAGGCGCACTAAACTTGACATGATTGCGCTCAGGTTTTACTATGTCTGACGTTGAGCGCAGGGCACTCAGATCCATGCAGGCGATGTGCGTGGCCAGCGCTCCGGAACTCCACCACTCCAGGAGGTACGCAAGTGATGCGATTTGATCCCTTCCGTGAAATCGAGGAACTCACCCAGCGCATGGACCGGGCCTTCGGCCAGGCCAGCAGCGGCGCCCGCCTCGCCCCGCCCGTGGATGTCCACGAGGACGAGCAGGGCCTGGAACTCACCCTGGACCTGCCCGGCGTGCAGCCGGACGCCATCCAGATCGAGGCCGAGAACAACACCCTGACCGTGCAGGCCGAGCGCAGGTACGCCCGCACCGATGGCCGCACCGCGCACCGCGTGGAGCGCGCCTACGGCACCCTGGCCCGCACCTTCAGCGTGCCTGCCAAGTACGACCTGACCAAGGTCGAGGCCGACTTCGACCACGGCACCCTGACCATCCGCGTGCCCCGCTCCGAGGCCGCCCAGAAGCGCGCCGTGACGGTCCGCAGCGGCGGTCAGCTGACGGCTCCCAAGACCGTGGACGCCGCCGCGCAGCCCAGCGGCAACGCGGCCCAGCCCAGCGGCACGGCCCAGCAGGCGTAACCCACACTCAGCAGAAACGGCCGGGGCATATGCTCCCCGGCCGTTTCTACTGTCTGCCTTCAGTGTCCGTTCCGCACGGCGTCCAGCAGGTCGCCGGCCACTTCCAGCGCGGCCGGGCCCAGCGGCGCGCGGCTCACGCCGAGCAGCGTGCCCAGCTTGTCGCGCCGGGCGCTGCTCAGGTGCGTCCACGCGTGCAGGTCGGGGCGGTGGGTACGGGCGGCCTCGTCGCGCAGGTAGCGCACCGCGCCGTCGTAGTAGCCGGCCTGGAAGGCGGCGCGTGCGCGGCGTTCCTGCTCGACCAGACCCAGGCCGCGGGTGGCGAGCAGCACGCGCCGGGCCTCGAACTCGCCGCCGAAGGCGTACAGCGCCTCCAGACGGTACACGGCCTTGGGGAATTTCAGGCCCGCCGAGGCGCGCCACGCGTGCGGCAGCCGGATCTCGAACTCCGGCCACAGGTGCAGCCACGTCAGCAGCGCGGGGTACAGCAGGCCCAGGGCGATGTCCCGCGCGTCGGCCAGCGCCAGCAGCTGTTCCTGAATGCCGTGGCCGGGGCCGGTGTAGGCCCCCCGGGCCGTCTCCAGCCGCTCGCCCGCCGCGGTCAGCAGGTCGCCGCGGTGGGCGGCCCGCTGGGCCTCGCTCAGGGTCCACAGCATCCGCTGGATGCGGCCGTAATGCCCGGTGGGATCGTACGCGACGCGGCTGGTCGCCAGCAGCGCCAGCGGCGCCTCCGTGCGCGCGGCGTCCCACTCGCGCCATGCCTCCAGCTTCGCGTACGGAAAGCGCTCGACCGTGATGCCCGCCCGGGTCTCGCTGCGCGCCGACAGCACATCGCGTTCGAAGGTCACGAAGGTGGGCTGCGAGCCCGCCCACGCGGCGGGCGTGCCGTAGCTGCCAGCCTGCGCCACCGCCCGCACCTTGCGGTCGGCGCTGAGGCGTTCCAGGGTGCGCTCGGGGGCGGCGTCCCGGTGGGGGTGGGGGTCGGTCACGGCGGGTCTCCTCGGGGGAGCACCATAGCGCGGGTCTGCATAAGGAAGTGTCGGCCCGGCCGGAATGCGCCGCACCGGGCGGGCGCGGCATGTGGGTCAGGGAACGTGGCTGCCCTGCGGTTCGCCCGCCCGGAAACCGCCCTCAGGAACGCGCGACCACGGTCTGCATGCCCGTGACGTGCTCCCCCACGGTCACCAGCGGCGTCAGGTGCCCGGGCAGGTGCAGCAGCACCAGGCCGCCCTGCGGCAGGAAGGCCAGCTTGTTCCCGGCGCGCGCGCGGTCGCCTTCCTTCACGTACGGCATGGCGTCCAGCGCCGCGCCCGGCGCGACCAGCGCCACGGTCACGTCGCCGGCGTCGCTGCCCAGGGTGACGCTCAGGCGCTCATTGTTCCGCGTGCCCGGCGCGCCCAGCACGTCCGTCGGCCGGCCCGCCAGCAGGGCCGCGCGGGCGAGCAGAGTCAGCAGCGGCGTGGGCGTCCGGCCGTCCATGCGGCGCACCCCAGTCACGGTGCCGGAGACCGGCTGGTACGTGTAGTGCACGTCCAGCGGGCCGATCAGGACGCCCAGCAGCCAGCCGTCTTCCGCCGCGGTGCCCAGCACCTCCTGCACCGGGACGGCCGCGCCGTTCGTGCCGGCCGTCACTTCTCCTGCCTCCACGCGGCGCACGAAGGCCACCACGCCGTCGGCCGGGCTGACCACCTCTCCATCCGCGGCCCCGAGGACCCGCACCGGGTCGCGGAAGCGGTGCACCTGGCGGACATACACGGCGGCGAGACCAGCGGCGACGAGGGGAAACAGGCGGCGCAAACGCATGCGAAAAGTCTAGGCTGCGGCACCCATCCCCACCAGCGGGAATCGTGTCAGGGTGGGCCGTCCACTCCGTTCATGGGCGAACCATAAAGTCGGCGCGGCCTGCCCGGTCACGGCGAGACGAGCACCTGCACGCCCTTGAGGACGTCCGGCACGGCGCCCGCAATCGGCGTCTCGCCCGCCGCGGTGCTGCGGGCGGTGCGCGTCAGTTTCGCCAGGATGTCCTGGCCCGCCACCACCCGGCCGAACACGGTGTACTGTCCGCTCAGGAAGTCCGCCGGCGCCAGCGTGAGGAAGAACTGGCTGCCCTGCGAGTACAGGCTCTGCGACCGCGCCATGGCGAGCACCCCGGCCGACTTGAAGGTCAGGGCCGGGTCGAGTTCCACGTAGAAGCCGTAGCCGGGGCCACCGGTGCCCCAGCGCGCCTGCTGCGCCGGGTCGGCGCTCAGCGGATCGCCGCCCTGCGCCATGAAGCCGTCGATCACGCGGTGGAAGCGGGTGCCGTCGTAGAAGTGGTTCAGGGCCAGGAACACGAAGCTGTTCACGGCCTTGGGCGCGGCCCTGGCGGACAGCTCGACCGTGATGTCGCCCTGGGTGGTGTTCAGCACCGCGCGGTAGGTCTTCGCGGGGTCGATCACCCACGCGGCCTCCTTGAACGTCCGCACCGGGGTGGGCGACAGGAACGGCACCGGGGTGAAGGTCGGCGCCGGGGCGGAGGAGGTCGCCGGGGTGGTCTGGGCGGCGGCAAGGCCGCTCAGCAGGGCGGCCAGGACAGGGAAGCGTCGCATGACCCGCAGTATCGCCTGCCTGCGTGAGGGCCGGGCGCCAGGCTCACTCCAGCGGCAGGCTGGTCGTGTATTTCTCCTGCTTGACCACGATGGTGCTGGCGGTGTTGCGCACGCCGGGAATGGCCGCCAGCGTGTTGACCAGAAAGTGCTGGTACGCGTCCAGGTCCGGCACGCAGACCTTGAGCAGGTAGTCGATATCGCCCAGGCACAGGAAGCATTCCAGCACCTCGGGGCGGGCCTGCATCTGCCGGGCGAAGTCCTCGAAGCCCGCCTTGGTCTGCTTGTCGAGCGTCACGCGCACCAGCACCATCAGCTCGCGCCCCACCTTCTTGGGGTCCAGCAGCGCCACGTAGCGCTGGATGATGCCCTCGTCCTCCAGCCGCCGCACGCGGCGCAGGGTGGGCGCGGGCGTCAGGCCGATCTCGTCGGCGAGTTCGGTATTGGGCTTGCGGGCGTCCTGCTGCAGGATGCCCAGGATCTGACGGTCGATGGCGTCCAGCGCTTCTTGAGACATGATTGAAAGCATCATGGCACATCCGGGCAACAGGATTGCTCGGATCACCCGTCGGCGGGCGCCTTCCGGCAATCCTGACCGTGGCGGGTCCTGCTAGCATTGCGCCACATCCAGCATCACCGGCCGCCCCGGACGGGCCGCGGCCCAGCGAGGTCTCTGTATGCATATCGGACTCCCGAAGGAAATCAAGGTCAAGGAAAACCGCGTGGCGCTCACGCCCGGCGGCGTGGCGACGCTGGTGCGGCGCGGGCACAGTGTCACCGTCGAGCAGGGTGCCGGCGTGGGCAGCGGTATTCCCGACAGCGAGTACGTGCAGGCCGGCGCGCAGCTCGGCAGCGGCGACGACGCGTGGGCCGCCGAGATGGTCGTGAAGGTCAAGGAACCCGTGGAGCGCGAATACCGCTACCTGCGTGACGACCTGCTGCTGTTCACGTACCTGCACCTCGCCGCGGACCGGCCCCTGACCGACGCGCTGCTGGCCGCGGGCACCACCGGCGTCGCCTACGAGACCGTGCAGACCGCCGACGGCAGCCTGCCGCTGCTGACGCCCATGAGCGAGGTCGCCGGGCGCCTGAGCGTGCAGGCCGGCGCGTACCACCTGCAAAAGCCCGTGGGCGGGCGCGGCGTGCTGCTCGGCGGGGTGCCCGGCGTGCAGCCCGGTCACGTCACCATCGTGGGGGGCGGCGTGGTGGGCACGAACGCCGCCAAGATGGCGATGGGCCTGGGCGCCAAGGTCACCATCCTGGACGTGTCGCAGCGGCGGCTGGCGTACCTGGACGACGTGTTTTTCGGCAAGCTGACCACCATGATGAGCAGCGAGGCGAACATCCGCGACCTGCTGCCCACCACGGACCTGCTGATCGGCGCCGTGCTGATCCCCGGCGCGAAGGCTCCGCACCTGGTCACGCGCGACATGCTGAAGCTGATGCCGGAGGGCAGCGTGATCGTGGACGTCGCGGTGGATCAGGGCGGCTGCGTGGAGACCATCCACCCGACCACGCACGACGATCCTACCTACGTCGTGGACGGCGTGATCCACTACGGCGTGGCGAACATGCCCGGCGCCGTGCCGCGCACCAGCACCTTCGCCCTGACCAACCAGACGCTGCCGTACGCGCTGCTGCTCGCGGACCACGGCGTTCATGCGCTGCACCGCAACCCCGCGCTGATGCTCGGGCTGAACACCCACCGCGGCCAGCTCACGTACCGCGGCGTGGCCGACGCGTTCGACCTGCCCCACGCCGCGCCGGACGCCGTCCTGGCCTGACCCCGCCGGGGGCGGCCACCCTTCGCCGGGCGTTCAGGGCGTACCCTGCCGGTATGTTCTCGCGTCCCCGCCCGCTCGGTGCGCCCGCTGGCCGGGCGGGCGCTTCCGTTCCCCGTGATCCCCGGCAGCTCGCGCGGCTGCTGGCCTACGCCCGGCCGTACCGTCCGCTGTTCGTGCTGGGCGTGCTCGCCACGCTGCTGTCCAGCGGCCTGAATCTGGTGTTTCCCAAACTCTTCGGCGGCCTGGTGGACGCGTCCTTCCTGCGGCTGGGCAGTGCGGACACCGGGCCGCTCGACCGCACGGTGCTGCTGCTGCTGGGCGTGTTCGCGCTGTCGGCGTGCTTCGGGGCGGCGCAGTCGTACCTGCTCGCGCGGGTGGGGGCGGGCGTGGTCGCGGACCTGCGCCGCGCGGTGTTCTCGCACCTGCTCACGCTCTCGCCGCGCTTTTTCGGGGAGCACAAGACCGGCGACCTGACCAGCCGCCTGACCGCCGACGTGGGCACCGTGCAGGGCGTGACCAGCACCGCCCTGGCCCAGCTCGCCGCCCAGGCGGTCACGCTGGTGGGCGCGCTGGTCCTGCTGGTGACCACCTCCGCGCGCCTGAGCCTGCTCACGCTGGTGATCATTCCGCTGGTGATCGGCACGGCCGTGACCATCGGCCGGCGCATCCGGGTGGTCAGCCGCAGCGTGCAGGACGCGGTCGCGCAGGCCAACGCCAGCGCCGAGGAGGCCATCAGCGGCGTGCGCGTGGTGCAGGGCTTCACCGCCGAGGACGCCGAACGCGCCCGCTACGGCCGGGGCGTGCACGCCAGCTTCGTGGCGGCCCTGCACCGGGCCCGGCTGCAGGCCTTCATGTCCGGCATCATGAGCTTCCTGACCTTCTCCTCGCTGGCCCTGGTGCTGTGGTACGGCGGGCGGCTGGTCATGGCCGGGCAGCTGTCGCCGGGGAACCTCGTGACCTTCCTGTTCTACGCCCTCCAGGTGGGCGGCACGGTCGCGCAGCTGACCGGCGTCGTGAACCAGTTCCAGGAAGCGCTGGGCGCGTCCAGCCGCATCTTCGAGCTGCTCGACGAGCGCAGCGACCTTCCGGAACCCACTGCGCCCGCGCCGCTCACGCGCGCCGAGGGCCGCGTGACCTTCCGCGACGTGTCGTTCGGGTACGGAGACGCCGGCGTGCTGCGCGGCCTGAGCCTGGACGTGCCCGCCGGCCAGGTGGTCGCGCTGGTGGGTCCCAGTGGGGCGGGAAAGACCACGCTGGTGAGCCTGATTCCCCGCTTCTGGGACGTGAGCGGCGGCGCGCTGCTGATCGACGGACAGGACGTGCGCGCCTACACGCTCTCGGACCTGCGCGCCCAGGTGGGGCTGGTGCCGCAGGAAACGCTGCTGTTCTCCGGCACGGTGCGCGAAAACATCCTGTATGGCCGCCCCGACGCCACGCCCGCCGAGGTCGAGGACAGCGCCCGCGCCGCGAACGTCCACGAGTTCGTCACGGCGCTGCCGGCCGGCTACGACACGGTGGTGGGCGAGCGCGGCGTGAAGCTGTCGGGCGGGCAGCGCCAGCGCGTCGCCATCGCCCGCGCGGTGCTGAAAGACCCGCGTATCCTGATCCTCGACGAGGCGACCAGCGCCCTGGACAACGAGTCCGAGGCGCTGGTGCAGTCGGCGCTGGAACGCCTGATGCAGGGCCGCACCACCTTCGTGATCGCCCACCGCCTCTCGACCGTGCGCAACGCCGACCGCATCGTGGTCCTCGACGCCGGGCGCATCGTCCAGGACGGCCCGCACGCGCAGCTGATCGCCGCCGGCGGCCTGTACCGCGACCTGTACGACCTGCAGTTCCGGACGCAGCAGGAGGGCCGGGCGGAACTCGCTTGACGTCTCTGCGGCACAATGCCCGCATGGAACAGCGTGAATTTGGCACCACCGGACTGACCGTGAGCGTGCTGGGCCTGGGCGCCGGCCAGATCGGCGACGCCCGCCACAGCGAGGATCTGGCCGGCACCCTGATGAACCGGGCGCTCGACTTCGGCGTGACGCTGGTGGACACGGCGCGCGGCTACGGCCTCAGCGAGGAGCGCATCGGGCGGCACCTGTCGTGGCGCCGCCACGATTTCATCCTGAGCAGCAAGGGCGGGTATGGCGCGGAGGGCGCCGACGACTGGACTCCGCAGGCGATCCGCTCCGGCATCGAGCAGGCGCTGCGCCGGATGCGGGTGGACTGGATCGACATCTTCCACCTGCACTCCTGCCCGCTGGACGTGCTGCGCCGGGACGACCTGCTGGCCGCGCTGGACGACGCCCGCGCCCAGGGTCTGATCCGCGTGGCCGCCTACAGCGGCGAGAACGACGCCCTGCGCTGGGCCGCGACGTCTGGCCGTTTCGGCAGCGTGGAGACCAGCGTGAACCTCGCGGACCAGTGGAGCGCGCAGCACGTCCTGCCGCAGGCGCGGGACGCGGGCCTGGGCGTGATCGCCAAGCGGCCCATCGCCAACGCCGCGTGGCAGTACGCCCAGCGCCCCGCCGGCCAGTACGCCGAGCCCTACTGGGAACGCCTGGGAACGCTTGACCTGGACGGCATACGGCAGGGCGCCGGCCTGGAGTGGGACGAGTTCGCGCTGCGCTTCGCCGCGTATACGCCCGGCGTGCACAGCGCCATTGTCGGCACAGCCCGCGTGGACAACCTCGAACGCAACATCCAGCTCGCGCAGAAGGGCCCGCTGCCCATCGACGTCCTCACGCACATCCAGGCCGCGTGGGACGAGCACGGCAGGGGCTGGGGCGGAGAGGTCTGACAGCGGCGTTCCGTTGAGTGGCGCTGTTGGCCCCTCAACTCCACTCCAACCGCTGTGTGGCGCGGTAACTCGCTCTGCTCGCCCCAGAACAAGTGAAGGGCTTTCCTTCACTCGTTTTGGTGACCGCTGTGAAAGCTCGGAACGGCCGCTGACTGGTACGACGCGCGCCCGCCTCAGCACTGGAGGCGGGCGCACTTCTTGGGCTGGCGTCAGTCCATCGCGAGGGCGAGTTCGGACTGGTGCACGTCCACGCCCAGGCCGCGCAGGCGCTCGGACAGGCGCTCGTAGCCGCGGTTGAGGTACTGCACGCCGTCGATCACGGTCTCGCCGTCGGCGGTCAGGGCGGCGATGATCAGGGCCGCGCCGGCCCGCAGGTCGGCGGCCTTCACGGGCGCCGCGTGCAGCCGCGCGCCCTGGATGACCTGGGTGTAGCCGCTGACGGTGATGTTGGCACCCATGCGGTGCATCTCCGCCACGTGCGTCAGGCGGTCCGGGTACACCGGGTCCTGCACGACGCTGGTGCCGGGCACCGTGGCGAGCAGGGCGCTCATCTGCGGTTGCAGGTCCGTGGGGAAGCCGGGGTAGCTCTGGGTGGTGATGTTCACGGGCCGCAGCTCACGGCCGCGGGCGTCCACGACCACGCTGGTGTCGCCCTCCTGCACGTCCACGCCCATCTCCTGCAACTTGGCGCTCACGGCGCGCAGGTGATCCGGACGGATGTTCGTGAGTTCCACGCGGCTGCGCGTGGCGGCGGCCATGATCATGAAGGTGCCGGCCTCGATGCGGTCCGGGATCACGGTGTACGCCCCGCCGCGCAGGGCCGGGACGCCGCGGATCACCAGCGTGTTGGTGCCGGCGCCCTGGATGTCGGCGCCCAGGCTGTTCAGGAACTCGATCATGTCCACGACGTCGGTGTCGATGCTGGCGTTCTCCAGCGTGACCACGCCGTCACCCAGCA
Source organism: Deinococcus metalli (assembly GCF_014201805.1). Classification (NCBI taxonomy): domain Bacteria; kingdom Thermotogati; phylum Deinococcota; class Deinococci; order Deinococcales; family Deinococcaceae; genus Deinococcus; species Deinococcus metalli. Next base: position 187,376 of record NZ_JACHFK010000008.1, read on the forward strand.
CGCTCGCCAGGATGGCGTTGTGGGTGCCGCCGACCGTGAGCAGCTCGAAGATGAAGGTGCCGCTCAGGGACGCGCTGCGCCGGGCGTCGAAGTTGCCGCCGTCCTCGGTGATCTCGGCGCCCAGCGCCCTCAGGGCCTTGACGTGTTGGTCCACGGGGCGCGGACCCCACGCGCAGCCGCCGGGCATCGACACGGTGGCCTGCCCGGTGCGGGCCAGGATGGCGCCCAGCACGATGAACGACGCGCGCATCTTGCTCACCAGCGCGTAGGGCGCGTCGGTGTTCACGATCTCGGGCGTGTGCAGTTCCAGGCTGTTCTCGCCCACCCACGCGTGCTGCGTGCCGAGGTGCTGCATCAGGTCGAGGATGGTCACGACGTCCGACAGGCGCGGAATGCCGTGCAGGGTGATCTTCTCACTGCTCAGGAGGCTCGCGACGATCACGGGCAGGGCCGCGTTCTTGCTGTGTTGGGCGGCGACCGTCCCGGCGAGCGGGCGGCCTCCCTTGATGTGCAGTGGAGTCAGTTGCATGGAGGTCCTTTTGGAAGCGGCGCGGCCGGCCGCGGGAGTACAGGGGAGGGCACGCACCTGGGTGCAGGTGCATGTTACACACGATGCTCACTGTACGTCTACGTGAGGTCACGTGCCACTGCCTCTATCCGGGTGTCCAGACGTCGGCGGACCTCACGTGAGTACTATACTCATGCCGCTGCCAAGCTTGGTGGCAACGGTGAGGACGATGTTGAGCACACTCACCTCGCATGCTACGCTGCCCGCGTGTTCCGCGGCGCGCGCCCGGGGCCCGATCAGGAGAGGGTATGCCCAAGAAGGAACGCAAACGCCTGCAGGTGGTCATCAGCGATGAGCAGGACGCCCTCCTGACCCGCACGGCCTACGAACTGTCCAGCCCCGAGCGGCTGATCAGCAAGAGCGAGGTCGTGCGCTTGGCCATCGAGAAGATCGCCCGCGAACTCGGCGAGGGCGCGCACATCGACGAGTACCGCGCCATCCTCGACGCGGACGACGTCAGCGACGACGCGTAGCGCCGGTCACGGCCGCAGCGCCAGAGGGTCCGGCAGCACGCGCCGCGCCCCCAGGTAGCGCGCCGCCCAGTAGCGGTCGCCCAGCAGGCGGTCGATCACGACCTTGCCCTGGTAGGTGTTGGCGTCCACGAAGGTGTCATTGCCCAGGTAGATGCCCACGTGCGACACGCGGCCCTGGCCCTCGGTGTCGAAGAACACCAGGTCGCCGGGCTGCCACTGGCCGCTCTCAACCGGCGCGCCGGCGCGGGCCTGCTCGGCGCTGGTGCGCGGCAGCGTCACGCCCAGCGGCGTGAACACCTGCACGACCAGGCCGCTGCAGTCCGTGCCGCTCGGCGTGGCCCCGCCGTACACGTAGGGTGTGCCCAGCAGCGCCAGCGCGGCCGACAGCCAGTCGGTGGGCTGGGCGTTCACGGCCGCGGGCGCCAGCGGCGGCAGCAGGGCGTCCGGCGGGGTGGGCAGCGTGGGCAGGCGGCTGGGCGCGCTGAGGCTCGGGCGGTCCGGAGCGGGCAGGGCCGGCACGAACGGCGAGCCGAGGACGCCCCCAGACGGCGTGGCCGGCGTGCTCACCACGGCGGGCGCCGTGACGGGTGCGGCGGCCAGGGCCACACTGCCGGACGCGGCGGCGGGAATCCGCAGGGTCTGCCCGGCCTTCAGGGTCGCGCCGGGCGGCAGGGCGTTCTCGTACAGCAGGGCGTCCACGCTCACGCCGTAGCGCCGTGACAGGGCGTACAGCGTCTCGCCCGGCTGCACGACATAGACCGTCACCTCGCGCACGCGCAGCACCTGTCCGACCTTCACGGCCGGCGTGCTCAGGCCGTTCAGGGCCAGCAGCGTGTCCACGCTGATCCCGGCCCGGCGCGCGATGGCGTACGCGGTGTCGCCGGGCTGCACCGTGACTGTCGTGGCCGTGCTGGCTGCGGGCAGCGTCGGGGCGGCGGCCAGGGCGGGCGCCCCCAGGCCCAGGGCCAGGAGCAGCAGCGTGGAGCGCAGGGCAAGGACGGGTCGGGGCATCCGGGCAGCTCTCAGGGGCGACGTGAGGGAACGCTCTGGACTCGGTGAACGGTGGAGACCCGGGCACCGTAACACGCCGCAGCCCCGGAATGCAAAGTCCAGCACGGTCTTTCCCGGATCTGCGGCCGGATGGAGCCGCCACGCGGTGTCCGGCATATGGGGCCGCCGGCCGGCCGCGGGCAGCGCTGTGGGGCGTATGGTGGACACCGTGCTAGCGCGTGCCGACGCGTGGCGAGCCCGGACGTTCAGCGCCCTGCGCCACCCCCATTACCGCCGTTTCTGGTCGTCGCAGCTGCTGTCGCTGGTGGGCAGCTGGATGCAGTCCACTGCGCAGCAGTACCTCGTGCTGGAACTTTCGGGGGGCAGTTCGGCGGCGCTCGGCTGGGTGACGGTCGCGCAGTTCATGCCCAGCCTGCTGCTGTCGCTGTTCGCCGGCGCGGTGATCGACCGTCTGCCCCGGCGGCGGGTGCTGCTGACCACGCAGGGCGTGCTGATGCTCACCGCCGTGGCGCTGGCCGTGACCACCCACCTGGGCGTCGTCACGCTGCCGCTGGTGATGCTGATCGCGTTCGTGTCCGGCTGTGCCAACGCCTTCGACATGCCCGCCCGGCAGAGCATGGTCGTGGATTTCGTGCCGCGCGCCGACGTCAGCAACGCCGTGGCGCTGAACAGCCTGTCGTTCAACGTGAGCCGCACGCTGGGGCAGGCGCTGTTCGGCGTGGTCGCGGCGCTGGGCGCGAGCCTGCTGGCCGGCGGGGACAGCTCGAACGTGTCGCACCTGGCGCTGCCGTTCTACCTGAATGTCGTGTCGTTCTTCGTCGTGCTGTACGTGCTGGCGACGCTGCCCTTCCCGCCGCGCGAGGGGGCGCCGCACGGCAGCATGCTCGACGACGTGCGAGAGGGTCTGCGCTACGTGCGGCGCACCCCGGGCGTGCGCAACGTGATGCTGCTGGTGGGCCTGCTGAGCCTGACGGTGGTGAACTTCAACGTGATCATCCCGTACTACGCCCGCGTGGTCTTCGGCGCGCGCGAGGCGACCTTCGGCCTGCTGTCGGCGGCGTTCGGGGCGGGGGCGATGGCGGGCGCGCTGTGGCAGGCGAGCAAACCCAACCCGCTGCGCAACCTGCGTGTGGGCGCGCTGATCCTGCTGGCCTCGGCCACGCTGCTCGCCCTGACACCCGGCCCTGAGCTGGCGGTGCCGGTGCTGGCCGCGTGCGGCTTCGGCATGCTGAGCCTGCTGGTCAGCGCGAACAGCAGCGTGCAGCTCACCATTCCCGATCACCTGCGCGGCCGGGTGATGAGCCTGTACTCCTTCGTGCTGGTCGGTATGGGACCGCCGGGCGCGCTGATCTCCAGCGGCCTGATCAGCAAGACCGGTCCGCTCGGTCCCCGCGTGGGCCTGATCGCGCTGGTCGTGCTGGGGGCGCTGTCGCTGCTGCTGCTCTGGACCCGGTTGCCGCGGCAGCTCCCCGCACCCGGTGTGCGCGCCGCGTCCGGCGACTGAGCATGGCGGGACGGTGGACAGGGCCGGCGGTCAGGTGCGCACTGAGCGCGCGACCTCTATAATGCGTGGGTTATGCGTACGGTGACGGTAGGAACGCGCGGCTCCACGCTCGCGCTCGCGCAGACCCACTGGGTGGTCGCCCGGCTGAAAGAGGAGTGGCCCGACACGGACTTCCGCATTCAGACGATCAGCACGAAGGGCGACCAGCAGCGCGGCAGCCTGGCGGCCATGGCCGAGCGCGGCGACAAGGGCTTCTGGGTCAAGGAAATCGAGGACGCCCTGCTCCAGAACCGCATCGACATCGCGGTCCACAGTCTCAAGGACCTGCCCACCGAGCAGCCCGAAGCGCTGGAGGTCGCCAGCATTCCCAAACGCGTGGACGCGCGCGACGTCCTGATCGGCAAGGAAGGCATGAAGCAGCTGTCCGCCCTGCCGCAGGGCGCGCGGGTGGGCACGAGTTCCGTGCGCCGCAAGGCCTTCCTGAAGGCCTTCCGCCCGGATCTGCAGGTGATCAACCTGCGCGGCAACATCGACACCCGGCTTGCCGCACTCGCCGGCGACGAGTACGACGCGATCATCCTGGCCGCCGCGGGCCTGATCCGCACCGAGATGCGCCACCGCATCGACGAATTTCTGGAGCCGGACATCATGCTGCCCGCGCCCGGTCAGGGCGCCCTGGCGCTCGAGACCCGTGCGGACGACGACCTGAACATCGAGGTCGCATACGCCATCCACGACCACACCACCGACGACCGCATCACCGCCGAGCGGGAATTCCTGGCGGGCCTGGGGGCCGGGTGCCTGGCGCCGGTGGGCGCGCACGCCACCATCAAGGGCGGTGTCCTCACGCTGGAGGGCTGGGTGGGCGCGCTGGACGGCAGCAAGGTGATCCGCGGCACCACCCAGGGCGACGCGGCCGAGTGCGCGGACCTGGGCGCCGAACTCGCGCAGGACATGCTGGGCCAGGGCGCGCGCGACCTCGTGGACGCCGCGCACGTCTGAACGGGCCCGCGTGAACGCGCTCCAGCGGCTGGCCGTGATCCACACGGGCGGCACGATCTCCAGCCGCCCCGCGCCGGACGGCCGCGGCGTCACGCCGCAGCGCGCGCCCAGCGTCCCCGGCCTGGACGGCGTGAGCGTGCACGATTACCAGCCCTTCACGCTGCCCAGCCCGCACGTCACGCCGCGCCACATGCTGGAGCTGGCACGGCTGGTCGCGCGCGTCGCCCCGGAGCACGACGGCGTGGTCATCACGCACGGCACCGATACGCTGGAGGAGACGGCCTTCGCGCTGCACCTGCTGCTGCCTGCTTCCATCCCGGTCGTGCTGACCGGTTCCATGCGGCATATGGAAGAGGCGTCCTGGGACGGCCCGGGCAACCTGCTGGACGCCGCGCAGGTCGCGCTGCACCCCCGCACGCGCGGGCGCGGCGCGCTGGTGGTGTTCGGCGGCGACGTCTTCGACGCGCGCACCGTCACGAAGATCCACACGACCGCCGTGGACGCCTTCGGTGGCTACCCCGGTCCCATCGGCCGCATTGACCGGGTGGGGCACGCGGCGCGCGTGGAGTACTTCGCCACGCCGGACGCCCGCACGCCGCTGGAGCCGCCGCACCTCGACGCCCGCGTGGAGATCCTGTACGCCTACGCCGGGTGGCGGGGCGAGGGCTACGCCGAGGCCCGGAGCCGCGCCGACGGCCTGGTGATCGCGGCGCTGGGCACCGGAAACCTGCCGGCCGAACTGCTGCCGCTGATAAGCGACACGGACCGGCCCGTGGTGATCGCCACGCGCACGCACGCCGGGCCGGTGCTGCCCGTGTACGGCTACCCCGGCGGCGGCGCGACCCTGGTGGAGGCCGGCGCCATCCCCGCCAGTTTCCTGAACGCCCACAAGGCCCGGCTGCTGCTCCTCACGCTGCTCAGCTGCGGGCTGGACACGGACGACATCCGCCGGGTCTTCGCGGAAGACGCGTACTGAGGTTGGGGGCGCGGGTCACTCACAGAGAGCGCGGGCCACACATCGTCCACACCGGGCCGCGCTCACCGCGTACGGCGTCCTGACCGGCGACGGAAGGCGCGGGCCACCGCACCCGGCCCGCGCCGCGCCTGCCCGCGTTTACTGAAGGTCGAGTCGGATCAGGAAGCGCCCGCACGACGGGCATTTCACGGGGGGCAGCTTGCCCTGCGCGGCCTTCTGCTGGATGCTCACCGGCAGCACCACGTTGCAGCCCGAGCAGCGGCCACCCTTGATCTCCACGACGCCCAGGCCCTTTTTCGCCTTGCGGATCATGTCGTACTCGCGCATGGTGCGCGCGTCGAGCCCGGCGGCCAGCGTGGCGCGTTCCTGCCGGTCGGCCTCGCCCTGGTCGCGCAGGTCCTGCACGCGCTGATCGTCGCGCGTCTCGAGGGCAGACAGGCCGGGGCGCAGCTCGCGCATCTGGACGCGCAGCGCGGCGGCCTTCTCGTTCAGTTCCCGCTGACGCTCACGCAGCGGCGCGAGGTCTTCTTCCATCTCGTCGGCCCGCTCGCCGAGCTGCTGGATACGGCTGCCGTACTGCGACTGCGCGCGGGCGTCGTAGGCGTTCTTGTCCTGCTCCTCGCGGGCGCGCTCGATCTGCTCGCGGGTGCCGGCCAGGTCCTGCTCCTGGCCGCGCACGCGCCGGTCGACGTCCTCCAGGGTGATCTCGGTGTCCTCGAGGTCGTTGTTCAGTCGTTCCTGCTCGTTGCGGGCGGCCCGCAGGTCGTCGGGGATGTTCAGCTCCTCATCGCGCAGGCGGTCGAGGTTCAGGTCGAGTTCCTGAACGCGTTGCAGGCGGTGAAGGGGGGTCGTGTCGCTCATTCTTTGCAGTCTACCCCCATGTTCCCCCTGCGCCCGGAGCGTGCCTACCTCATGAACGGAACCCCTGGCGGCTGCACGGCGGGTCAGGTGTGCCGGTCCACGCCCACCTGCGGGCAGAAACCGCGCATGGAGCACGCTGCGCAGTCCGGCGTGCGCGCCTGGCAGACCCGGCGGCCGTGCAGGATCAGCGCGTGGTGCAGGAACACCCAGCGCTCCCGCGGGAAGAGTTTCTGCAGGTCAGCCTCCACGCGGTCCGGGTTGGTCTGCGCGCTGAGGCCCAGCCGCCGGGCCAGGCGGCCCACGTGCGTGTCCACTGCAATGGCGGGGTAGCCGTAGGCGTTGCTGAGGACCACATTCGCGGTCTTGCGGCCCGCGCCGGGCAGCGCCACCACGGCGTCGAAATCGTTCGGCACGTCGCCGCCGTGGCGCTCGACCAGCAGCCGCGCCAGCGCCGCCAGGTTCCGCGCCTTGCCGCGGTACAGGCCGATGCTGCGGATCAGCGGTTCGATGTCCTCCGGCGTGGCCGCGCTCATGGCGTGGGCGTCCGGGTAGCGCGCGAACAGGGCGGGTGTGGCGGCGTTCACACTGACGTCCGTGGCCTGCGCGCTGAGCACCGTGGCGACCAGCAGTTCGAAGGGCGTGGTGAAGGCCAGTTCGGTGCGGGCGTCCGGGTACGCGGCCTCGAGCGCGGCCAGCACCAGCGGAGCGCGGGTCCGGGCGCCGGCTGGCACGCGGGTGGTCACGGCGGAGCGGGTCACGTCCGTAGGCTAGCGTGCTTCGCCGCGTCGTCCCGTTCTCACCTGCCACCTGCCCGAGGAGAGTGACGGGATGGTCAGGACATGCATAGACAGCTCATCCATACGAACTGTTAACGCGGGAAGGACGGTGTAACACTCGCCAGTATGATCAGCGGATTCCAGAAATTCCTACTGCGCGGCAACCTCATTGACCTGGCCGTCGGCGTGCTGATCGGCGCGGCCTTCGGCAAGGTCGTGGACACGTTTACTAAGGGCATCATCATGCCCATCATCGGGATCTTCGGGGGCGTGCCCAACTTCGATGCCCTGAAGTTCACCATCAATAAGAGCGAGTTCATGTACGGCACCTTTCTCACGTCGCTGATCAGCTTCGTCATCACTGCCGCAATCATCTACTTCTTCGTGATCGTGCCGTTCAACGCCCTGATGGACCGCTTCAAGCGCGAAGAGAAACCCGCCGTCGCCGAGCCCAGCAACGAGGAGAAGCTGCTGGCCGAGATCCGCGACGCGCTGCGCGCACGTCCCTGAATCCGGCCTTCCCTGCTCAGACGCGCGGCCTGCACTGCAGGCCGCGCGTCGTGTCGGGCTATCCGGACAGCCCCACCACGCTCCTCTGTGCAGACGCGTAGCTTGAGCCCATGACCGATCCTGCCCATGACCCCGCCCCCTGGGCCTACGAGACGGCCGCCGTCCAGACCGCCATTCCGCGCGGCCTGGGCGAGACCATCGGCTTTCCCATCCATGCCGCCGCCGCGTTCCAGTTCGACACGCTGGAAGAGGCGCAGGAGGAATTCCAGGTCAACGGCGGCCTGAGCTACGCCCGGTTGCAGAATCCCACGGTGCGCGCCCTGGAAACCCGCGTCAGTGCCCTGGAGGGCGGCGCGGCGACCGTGGCCGTGGCGAGCGGACAGGCGGCCACCCTGACCAGCATCCTGAGCGTGTGCCGCGCCGGGGACCACGTGGTCTCCGCCGCGAGTCTGTTCGGCGGCACCACCGGCATGCTCACCAACATCCTGCCGCTGATGGGCATCACCGCGACGCTGGTGGACGGCACGCCCGACGCCATCCGGGGTGCCATGCGCGAGACCACCCGCCTCGTGTGGGCCGAGATGATCAGCAACCCCGCCGGGGACGTGCCGGATATCGCCGCGCTGGCCGACGTCGCGCACGGGCACGGCGCGCTGCTGGCCATCGACAACACCTGCGGCGGCGTGGGCTACCTGTGCCGCCCGCTGGAGCACGGCGCGGACATCGTGTCGCAGTCCCTGACCAAGTGGGCGGGCGGACACGGCAGCGTGATGGGCGGCAGCGTGACCGTCGGCACGCGGCACGACCTGAGCCGCACGCCCATCTACACCGACGGCGGCGAGCAGAGCCTCCTGAGGGTGCGCGGCGAGCACGCCCTGGCGTGGCGTCAGCGCTGGCTGGGCGCTCACCAGATCGGCATGACGCTCGCCCCGCACTCCGCGTTCCTGATCGCGCAGGGTCTGGAGACGCTGGCCCTGCGCGTGTCGCGCGAGAGCGCCACCGCCCTGGCGCTGGCCCAGTGGCTCCAGGCGCACCCCCGCGTCGGGAAGGTCAGTTACCCCGGCCTGCCGGACCACCGCTTTCACGCCAACGCGGCGAGGCAACTGCCGCGCGGGCAGGGCGCCGTGCTGACCTTCGAGGTGCCGGACCCGTCCGCGTTCCTGGCGCGGGTGCGCGTGCTGCGCATCGCCCCGAACCTCGGTGACGTCCGCACGCTGGTCGTGCACCCGTGGACGACCACGCACGGCCGCGTGCCCGAAGCTGCCCGCCACGCGGCCGGCGTCACCCCCACCACCATCCGCATGAGCGTGGGCGTGGAAGACCTGGCGGACCTCCAGGCGGACATCGAACAGGCGTTGTAGTCGCAGAGAGCGGAGAGCAGAGGGCCAGATCGGCGCCCTCTGCTCTCCGGTCGTTCCTGTTTCGACCCTGCCGCGCGAAACCTGGTGTTACAGCCAGGCTTTCTTGCCGATCACGTATTCGCGTTCAAAGTCCGCGTCGGACTTGGTCAGGTAGATGATGCCCTCGACCAGGCCCAGCAGACCGATGGCGCCGCTCACCAGGCTTGCCAGCGGCACGGTCACGATCAGGCCCACGCCCAGCGTGATCAGGCCCAGCAGCAGCGCGAGGATCCACACGCCCACGTTCACGCCCAGCATGATCAGGCCCGGCGTGGTCATGCCCAGGTAGAACTTGTGCACGCCCAGGCTGCCCAGGATGATGCCCAGCAGGCCCGCGATCACCTTCTTCTGCCCCACGTCCCCGGACGAGATCGCGGAATTCACCTGCTGCATGGCCTGACGGGCCGACGCGCCCAGCGAGTCGAAGTCGCTGCGGGGCTCGGCCGGCGCCGTGTACGGCCCCTGCGGCATGACCGGGTCTTTGGCCTGCGCGCCGGTGGCCCGGGAGACCCAGTCGGTGTCGGCGGGCGCGGTCGGCGCGGCGCGCGGCGCGGGCTCGGGAATCCTCAGGTCTTCCGGCCATGCAGACGCCGCCTGGGGCGCGGGCGTGACGGGCGTCCCCACGGGCGACGTCACTGCGGGCGCCGGGCGGGGGGCCGGGGCCGCCTGAGGGGCGTTCATCACGTCGTCCACCCACGAGGGCGAGGCGGCGGGCGGCGTGGGGGCCGCGGCGGGGCGGGTGGGCGCCGTGGGCGCGTTCAGCACCTCGTCTACCCAGGAGGGCGCGCCCTGCTGCGGAGTCCGTTCGGGGCCACCTTTGTCGTCAGGGTTCGTCATGCCCCACAGTACGCCGTCAAGCGCCCGGCGGTTTCATCCTCCGAAAGAACGTGCCCGGGGGATCAGGAAGCGCTCTGCCCACGCGTGCCGCGCGCGACGATCACTGGCAGCGGCACCGTGACCGCGCCGTCTGCGAATAGCGGCGCGAGCTCTGCACGGTGTTCCGCCTCGACCCGCGCGCGGCTGTCCGGGCTGAGGGCCGACAGCGGCTGTCCCTCCAGCCCGGCCTCGATGTCCCCCCAGCGCTGCTCCACGTCCGCCAGGACATACGGAACGTCCGTCCGGGTCACAGTCACGTCCTCCAGCCCCGCCGCGACCAGCAGCTCACGCGCGGCGTCCAGGGTGGGAATCCGGCCCAGCGGTGGAAAGCCCGGCGTGACGCCGTGGGCGCCCAGGCGCCCGCGCCACAGGCCCGGCAGCGTGCCCAGCAGGCCCGGCCCGAACGACGAGTACAGCACCGCGCCCCCAGGCCGCACCACGCGCCGCCATTCCCGCAGCGCCGCGACCATGTCCGGGACGAAGAACAGGCCAGAGGCGCACACCACCACGTCGAACGACGCGTCACCAAACGGCAGGGCCGTGGCGTCCGCCTGCACGAAGGAGACGTTCTCCACGCCGGCTGCCCGCGTGCGCGCCATCCCCAGCATGCCGTCCGACAGATCGGTGCCCACCACGCGGACCGTCCCGCTGGTCTTTGCCGCGAGCGCCAGGGCCACGCTGCCTGTGCCCGTCATCACGTCCATCACGTCCTGCCCGGCCTGGACGTCCACCTGATCCGCGACGAACTGTGCGGTCAGGGTCAGAAATCCCATCCGGTCGTATGAGGCCGCGAGGTTGTCGAACTGCCGCTGGTTGCGCTGTTCGTGCCCGTCTTCTGGCGTCATGGTCCAGTGTAGACCGGCCTGGCCCAGGTCAGCGCTCCTGCGTCGTCCACAGGTCCAGCACCTCGCGGTGGTGGGGCAGCGCCCACAGGTCTTGCCGGGCCTCGTCGTCCGGCAGGGCGGCGGCCAGACGCTGCAGGCGGTGGTGCGCTCCGACAAGCAGGAGTCCGGCCCTGGGCTCACCGGCGGCCTGGAGCACCCGGATGCACGTCAGCCACACCCGCAGCGGCTCGTCGGCGCTGTCCAGCGTGCCGCCGGCGTCCAGAACCCCCAGGATGTCCTGGACGTGTTCCCGGGCGCTGGCCAGACCCCCCGCCGACAGCGCCACACGCGCCAGACCGGCCAGCGGCTCGCACGCCAGGTGCGGTTGCCGCAGCGCGCGGCGCAGTTCCAGGGCCTCACGGTATGCGGCCGACGCTTCGTCGGCGCGTCCCAGCGCGGCCAGGGCGTGGCCCCGCACGGTCAGGGCGCTGGCGACTTCCGCCAGCGCCCCCAGCCCGCGGGCGATGTCCAGCGCGTGGGCGCTCGTGGCCTCGGCGGCGGCGTGGTTCCCCTGGTGGTGCTCCAGCAGGCCCACGTACGCCAGCGTGTAGCCCTCGGCCCAGCGGTTGTTCCTGGCGCGCTTGAGTTCCAGGGACGCCTCGTAGCCGGCCCGCGCCGCCGCGTACCGGCCGGTGGCGTGCTCCACCATGGCCACGTTGTTCAGCTCGTAACTCTCGGACACCCGGTCGCCCAGCGTGCGCGCGGCCGCCAGCGCCGCGTCCAGATGAACGCGGGCCGCCGCGTACCTCCCCAGCCGCAGGGCGCTCAGGCCGGCGCCCTCGTGGGCCAGCAGGCAGCCGCGGGCATCGGCGATCGCCTCGGCAACGGCCAGCGCGTCCTCGAACGACTGCTGGGAGGCCGCGAACTCGGCCCGCGCGCTGGCCTGAGCGCCCAGACCGATCAGCAGATACACCTCGCCCCGCCGGTCGCCGATGGAACGCGCCTTGCCCAGCGCCCGGGCAGACAGCGCGGCGGCCTCGTCTAGGTCGCCGCGCTTGCGGGCCACACTGCCCAGGTTGTTCAGGGCATTGACCTCGGACTGCACGTCCCCCAGGGCCACGAAGAGGTCGAGGGCGGCCCGGTAGCTGGCGTCGGCCGCGTCCAGCTGCCCGGAGTTGTCTTCCAGGCTGCCGAGCGCGAGCAGGGCCCGGCCCTCGTGCCGACGGCTGCCGACGCTGCGCGCGGTGGCCAGGGCGCGCTCCAGCAGGGTCTGCGCCTCCGTGGCCCGGTCACCCTGGCGGTTGACGGCCACCCCCCGCAGGTGCAGCGCCCGGGCCAGCAGGATCTGGTCGCCCGCCGCGCTCGCCAGCGCCTCGGCGTGCTGGGCGGCCTGCGCCGCCGCGTCCAGATCCGCGGTGCTGTTGGCATACCCGGCCTGTGCCAGGGCGACTCGCGCCCGGTGGGCGTCGTCCAGGCCGGCCGCCAGCGTCTCCAGGGCTGTCAGGTCGGCCCGCTCCTCGGCGCGCCGGCCCAGCACGCTGTACACCTCCTGGCGGGCCAGCAGCGCGCCGAAGCGTTCGGCGCCCTCGTCCGCCGGAATCAGGGCCAGCGCGCGGGTCAAGTACTCCAGGGCGAGGTCGTGGGCGTAGCGTCTCGCCGCGTCCTGGCCGGCCACGCGCAGGTAACGCCGCGCCCTGGGCTCGTCGCCGGCCGCCAGGAAATGGTGCGCCAGCGGCACCGCGATGGCGTCGGCACCGTCCCCGTACAGCGCTTCCAGGGCCTCGCCCACGTCCTGGTGCAGGTACGCCCGCTCGACCGCGTCCAGCTGGGCGTAGAGGTGGCGCTGGAACAGGCCGTGCCGGAAGCTGTAGCGGGCCAGCCGCTGCGTGCCGGCCCGCTCCAGGCCAAGGGCGCTGACCAGCTGGTGCTGCCGGTCAAGCGCTCCGCTGAGCTGACGTACCAGACCGCGCGCCTCGACCGAGCGCACCCGCGCCACGACCTCGGCCGTGAACTGCTCTCCCTCCACGCTGCCCACCGCCAGGGCCTCGCGCAGATCGGCACTCAGGCGCGCGACGCGCTCGGCGATCACGGCCTCGATCCGGGCAGGCAGGGTGTCCCAGTCGAGGTGGGCGCCCGGTGTCCAGCGGCCCTGGGCGTCCACGAGCAGATCACCGCGTTCCTGCATGGCCCGCAGCAGCTCGGCCACGAACAGCGGGTGGCCGCTGGTGTGCGCGTGCAGCGCGTGCCGGAAGTCCTCGTCCAGCGCGTTGGGTTCCTGGTCGAGCAGGGCGTCCACGAAGGCGCGGCCGGAACGCTGACGGGCCGCGTCCAGATCGAGCGTGATGTCGCCGCCGTAGCGTTGCAGTTCGTTCACCGCGCCCTCCAGCGGGTGGCGCTCGCCGCCGCGGCCCAGCGCCACCTCGTCGGGCCGGTACGTGCCGATCAGCAGGATCCGGCTGCCCTCCAGGCGGCGGCCCAGCCGGAACAGCAGCGCCAGCGAGGCCGCGTCGGCCCACTGCAGGTCGTCCAGCACGATCAGCAGCGGCTGTTCGCGTGCCATGGCCAGCAGGACGTTGGTGTACTGCTCGAAGATCTGATCCTGGGTCACGCCCTGGCGCGGACCCTCGCGTTCGGCCTGACGCCGCAGTTTCTCGGCCCACACAGCCTGGGTGGCGAAGGTGCCGATCTTGAAGACCAGATCGGCGCCGGGAACGAGCAGGCCGACCAGATCGGGGCCGAACTCGGCGATCGCCTTGCCCGACACCTCGAACAGGCGCTGCGCGCTGGTCTTGCTGTCGCCGAGCGCCCGGCTGGCAGCGGCCGCAGTGCCGGTCAGGACGCCGAGCACTTCCCGCAGGGGCAGGTAGGCGTCGCCCGCGCCGGTGCGCGCGTCGCACTGGCCGACCGCGCACAGCAGGTCCGGCACGCCCGCCTGCGCTTCGTGCAGGAACGCCTGCACCACGCTCGATTTGCCGCTGCCGGCCTCGCCCACGACGAAGCGGACCTGGCCCTGACCGCCCAGCGCCCGGCCCAGGGCACCGCTCAGGGCGGCGAGTTCCGGTTCACGGGCGACGACAGGGGACGTGGCCATGAAAACACTGTATCCGGCGGCCGCCGCCAGACCCGCCAACATGTGGCACCGCGGCCGGCACCGGTCAGAGCATCGGTCCCTCCAGCATCGCCAGCCCCGGACGCGCTCCCACGGGATCGGCCATGAACTGCGCTGTCCGGATCAGGAAACCATGCGGTCATACGACCCCGCGAGTGTGCCGAACTGCCGCCAGTTGCGTTGCTTGTAGCCGTCTGAAGTTGCCATGACCCTCAATACGCAGCTGTCAAGGCCGCGTCGTGGGCTCACAGGCCGGGAATCGGCGCGGCCACGTCCTTGATCGGCTGACCACCGGCCGCCGAGTCGCTGCCGATCCGCGTGGTCGCGTCGTCCAGGGTCTGGATATCCGCGTCGCTGAGCTGCCCGGCCTTTGCCCTGTTCCCGATGGCCGTGAACGACCCCTTGAGCTTGACGAGTTCCCCATCGAGCTTCTGCAGCAGCGGGTCGTGACTGTTATGTGCGACCTTCTCCGCGACATTGACCTCGTGAGCCGCGAACAGCAGGGCCAGTCCGCCCTTGGCGAAGGTGGCCGTGCGCCCGGCCGCGCCGCTCGCAAAGCGCCCGGCCCGGTACGGCGTGAGCACCCAGTGGTGGAAGGCGTAATACGCCGCGCCCAGGTGCGCCACGAAACGCGTCTTGTCCAGGATGGCGTGCGACGTGCTGAGTGGCCCCGCAGCGGCGGTCACGGCGGCCAGCAGGGTCAGGCGGCGAACGGTGGATGGAGTCATGCCGGCAGCGTGAGCGTGGGCGCTCACAGGCACATGAAACGGGAGATTACTCCCCCAGCACCGCCCGCGCCTGCGCGACCCGCTCCGGCACCGTGCCGCGCAGGTCGTGGAAGGGCACACCACGTGTGTGCAGCTCCTGCCGGATGAAGGCCTGCTGCACGGCGCGCACCTCGGTGTTCGCGCGCCAGCCGTCCTGCTCGTGCGGCAGGTCGGTATCGCACAGGAAGACGTGTGCGTAGCGGCGGCGGCAGGCGTCCGCCAGGGCATGCAGCTCCGGCAGGGCGGTGCCCGTCAGCAGGTACGACCACATCAGCGTGGTCGCGGCGTCCGTGTCGCTGACCACCCAGCGGTGCACGCCAGGCGTGGCCGCCGCCTCGGCCTCCAGCGCCCGGTGACCCCGCGCGATCTCCAGGAAGTGCTCCGGCGACAGCGCGCCGTGTTCGCGCTCGTACACGTCGCGGCCGTACTCGCGCACCCACGTGGTGCCCAGCGATTCGGCCAGCGCCCGCGTCAGGGTGCTCTTGCCGGTGCTCTCGGCGCCCAGGATCACCACCCGCCGCACGAACGTCGCGTACACCAGCGGATCGAGGAAGTGTCGCAGGCCGTGTACGTCCGCCCGCAGCGCCGTCCCGCTGACCGGTACAGTCACCCGCGCGGCGTCCACCGACACGTGCGCCGCGCCCAGCGACGCCGCGAACGCCTCGCCGTAAGCCTCCGACGTGAATACTGCGTCCGGTCGCACGCCCCAGCCGTCCAGCACGCCCCGGACATACGCGCGGTGCGCCGCGTCCGGCTCGGTGTTCAGCGGCGGGTTCGGCGCGTCTGGCAGCAGCTCCAGCCCTGGAAACAGCCGCGCCGGGTACAGCTCGCGGAGCCACCCGCGACGCAGGGGCGACGGCATATCAGGAAAGTCGGGCCGCGAGTACACCCACACGCTCACCCGGTCGCACGCCGCCAGCGCCCGGTCGAGCACGAGCATGTGGCCCCGGTGCAGGGGCGCGAACTTGCCCACGACCAGACCATGCCGGAACTCAGGCAAACGTGACCGCCCGCCGCTCGTCGCGCCGCCACGCGCGCCAGCCGTGCACGCTCATGCCGGCCAGCACGAACTGGAGCGCGAACAGCACCCAGTACGCCGCGTGCCAGAAGTACACCGCCTGCACGGCATTCACCACGATCCACACCGGCCACGACCACGCCCAGCGGCGCGTGGTGCCGAAGTTCGCCACCAGCGACAACGTCACCGCCACGAACTGCACCCCATTCCACGCCGCCGAGAAGTCCGTGACCGCCACGGTGTACGCGAAGATCGCCACGCTCGCCACCCACGTCACCCCGTACCACAGCGGCTCGTTGAAGCGCACCTCTCCCCGCGAGCGCCGCCCCTCCAGGTGCCACAGGTACAGCCCGTGAATACCGAACAGCAGGTACGTGACCTGCAAGCCCGCCAGCATCCACTGCCCGCCGCTCAGGAACAGCAGGAAGTACGGCAGCAGCGACAGGTTGCTCCAGTGCCAGTACACGCTGGACTTCGACCACAGGAAGTACAGGCTGACCAGCACGCACACGCCGCCCGACAGGTCGAGCAGCAGCGGGGGAATCTCCAGGCCGAACACGTTCACGCTTCCTCCCGCAATTGCCCGCGCAGTTCCATCAGCAGCTCGCCCAGGCGGTTGCGGCCCGATCCGTTCCCACCGTCGGCCCAGTACGTATCGTTGCGCGTGTGCTCGATCAGCACGGCGTCCCCGGTGCCCAGCAGCAGCGCCCGCAACTCCGGATGCTGCGTGAACTTCGCGTGCAGCGCCGCGCGCATCACGTCGTCCTTCACGGCATTCCAGTCCGGGCGCAGGGGCAGGTCGCGCCGCCGGCCCATCTGCGCCGCCAGCATCGGCGTCGGCTGGGCGCGCAACTCCTCGGCGTGCGGCGTCCCGGCGAACTTCTGCGCTTGGAAGTAATGCTCGGACGTCGGCCACTCGATGCCGTCCAGCACGACGGGGTGCCGGCTGAAATTGCTGAACTCCCCGTAGGGTTTGTCAGTCGCGTAGAAGAGGATCGGTTCCACGGTTCAGTCCTCCGGGAGGTGGGTCACAGAATTGATCCGGCCTGGGAAGCCCTCGCCCACAAAATGTGCGACCACACGGATCGGCCCGATGATCGCCGCGTTGAACGCTCCAAGTTCCTCGGCCGGCACCCACAGTTCCTGATGCCGATCCTGAGCACCCACCACCTGAATGGCATAGCGGGTGGCGACGTCCGCACGCACGTCGAACTCCGTCACGAAACCCACGGGTGGAGCATTGCGTGCCGCGTTCCAGTCCCGCGCGATCTCCTCCGCATACGGGCGGTTGAGCACCGGGTAGAAGATCGGCTGATCCGGCAACCTGGGCGGCCACGCACGCCACCCGGAGTCTGCCACCAGTTGCAACTCGTGCAGGCCCGTCGGCCGCCACAGTGTCACCGTAGCGCCGACTGCCGGCCATGGCACGGTGCGCTCCGCGTTGGCTGGAAAGAGGGTATCGAGCCAGTTATTCCTCATACGTCTGCGCCTCACCCTGACTGAGCATCGCCACCTGCCGCGCAAGGTCCGTGAGCTGCCACGCAAAGCCCATTCCTGTGTGTCGGGGGATATCCGCCAACCACTCGCCTTCCCGGCTGGTTACGGCTTCTTTCGTGAGCAGGCCGAGTTGCTGAAGCCCCAATAGGGCAGCCAAAAATTGCTGGCGGGTCAATCCCGGAATGGAAACTTGAGAATCGACCGGAATCATGTCGTGGTAAGGGTCTATTGGATCAAGCAGACGGAAGTATTCAAAGAAGACATGGAGTTCACGGTCGGATATGCTCTCAACAATTCGTAGGGTTTGGAATCGGTCGATTTGCGGTGCAGGATGAGCAAGTGTGCACCCCGCCAATGCACGTGCAATAAAACGCAGTTTCTTCTCCGACTCGGCGACTTCTGCCGCCCGAAGTGCTTGCATAACGTTTGCAGTGAACGCTTCTGAACGGACATAGTCGTGGTCGAGCATCAGGCGTCCCGCTGAAACTCTTTGGTTCAGGAGACCGACTTCGTACATGAGGGCCTGCTCCAGTTGCTCAATCTTCCGCTGACTCGCCGCGATATACACGCTCTGGAGAACGCCTGCTGGGATATTCACGCCCGGAATCAAGGACAGGATGGGCAACAGGCGTTCCAGTTGCTGGCTCATGCCCGCCCCCGCACCTCGTCCAGTGTGTCCCGTACCAGCAGTTCTCCGTTCCTGAACACGGTCCGCATCAGGCTGCCGGGGAAGTCGGTGTCGAAGGTCTTGTAC
The DNA here is from genome assembly GCF_014201805.1 of Deinococcus metalli. NCBI lineage: Bacteria > Thermotogati > Deinococcota > Deinococci > Deinococcales > Deinococcaceae > Deinococcus > Deinococcus metalli. The sequence goes on from NZ_JACHFK010000008.1 coordinate 205,302, forward strand.
GCCTTCGTGACCAGGCGGCCGTTCTCCTCGATCAGGTCGAGCACGCCGTCCTTGCTGCGCTTGCCGGGGTCGGTCACGGGGTCTTTGTAGATGCCCCGGTACGCGCCGTCGATCAGCCCGGCGCTGGCCTTGTACGCGAAACGCTGCGTGTCGCGGTCGACTTTCTGGAGCAGGGCGCCGCCCATGCCGAAGGCGACGTTCTCGGCGCTGTAGCCGTCCACATCGAGGTTACCCAGAATCTGGCGGATGGTCTGCTCGTCAATCCCGTCGCCCTGGATCACGCGGACGTGGTTGAGCACCTTGTAGCCCTTGCTGTTGGTGGTGGTGCCGTAGCGGGCGGCCAGCGCGTTCACGGCGAGGCGCACCATGGCGGGGGGGTCGCCACTGTCGGGGCGGACGACCAGGGTGCCGCCGGCGTCGATGACCTGCTGGCGCAGCGTGTCGCCCCACAGGTGGTTGATGGCATTCTTGAGGTCGTAACTGTCGCTCACGACGGCGTACACGCTGCCGGGCTTACTGAAGCGGGCGATCATGTTGCGGTAGGCGTCGACCTCGTGCTCCTTGCCCCAGCTGGTGATGGTGCTGTGCTCGGCGGCTGGAATGGAGAACGCGGCGATATCGCTGCCGTAGTGGTTGCGGCCGACGCGCAGGGCTTCCAGGGTGTCGCTGCCCTGGAAGTTGATCAGGTGGGCCAGACCGCCGATGCCCGCGCTCTCGCGGCTGGACACGCCGCGGCTGCCGAAGTCGTGGAGTTTGAAGGGCAGCTCCTCGGCGGCGCGGTCGCTGCTCTTCTCCAGCGCGGCGCGGATGATCTCGCGGATGAAGTAGCTCTGCGTGGCGACGGTGGTGGGGTACCACACGCGCATCAGCATGGTCTCGAACCACCCGGGCAGCCACGGCAACTCGGGGTCGGTGTTCGTGACGCTCATCAGGACGTTGTGGATGGGCACGACGGTGCCCTCGGGCACGGCGCGGATGTCCAGCGGCAGCCGGCCGCCGTGGACGTGGACCACCCGCATCCAGCCGTCATACGGGAACGGTTCGCCGTGCGCCTCAATGACGGCGCGGGCTTCCTCGACCATCTCGGCGGTCACGCGCCGGGTCAGGTAGCGGTCGAGGAGGTACTGGAGGCCGAAGAAGCGGGTGGCGGGGTACTTGCCGCCGCGCGATTCCAGGTAGCTGAACAGCCGCGTGGTGCCCTGCGGGTACTGGAGGAAGTGGCTCGACTTGTACGAGTCGGTGTCGAGAATCAGGTTGTCGTCGCTGAGGTGGGTGGTGGTCATGGTATGCCTCCCAGCATGAATCCTGCTGCCGACTCATAATCAGATTTTGTAGTATGAGTTAAGTGAGAAGTGGCGGCGGGCGATGGGGGTGGGGGGTGCCACTGCGAAGTCCTTCACGCCAACTGGCCGGGCGCACATTTACCATCCGTTCATGCGTCTGCCCCGCCGCCTGCCCCTCGCCCTGACCCTGTGCACGCTGCTCCTCAGCTGCGGCGGCGGGGGCGCCGAGACCGGGACGCCGCCTGGCACGCCGCCGACCGCTCCGGCTCCCACCGCGACCCTGCCCACGGCGAACTGGAGCGATCCGGCCACGTGGGGCGGCGCGGTCCCGGCCGCCGGCGCCAGCGTCACCCTGCCCGCCGGCAAGCGCGTGATGCTGGACGTGTCGCCGCCCGCGCTGGCGGGCCTGACCATCCCGGCCGGCAGCGCCCTGGAGTTCGCGGAACAGGACCTGACGCTCACCAGCGAGTGGATCATGGTGCACGGCGAGCTGCGCGTCGGCAGCGAGGCCGCGCCCTTCCAGCACGCCGCCGACCTCATCCTGACCGACACCACGCCCGGCGAGAACGTCATGGGCATGGGTGACCGCGTGCTGGGCGTGATGGACGGCACGCTGGAACTGCACGGCCAGCCGCGGCTGCCGTGGACGCGCCTGGCCGCCACCGCGAGCGCCGGCACCTCGACCCTGACGCTGGAACGCGCGCCGGACTGGGCGCCCGGCAGCACGCTGACCCTTGCCAGCACCGACTTCGACCCGGGGCAGACCGAGGCGGTGGTCGTGCAGCGCGTCAGCGGCGCGCAGGTCACGCTCGCCACGCCCCTGAAGTACACCCACTGGGCGCAGACGACCACCCTGGGCGGCAAGACCCTGGTCGAGCGGGCCGAGGTCGGCCTGCTGACCCGCAACGTCCGCGTCGCCGCCAGCGAGGACGCCGCGCAGTCGCACTTGGGCGCGGACGTGATGGTGATGGGCAGCGGCGCGGCGCGCATCGAGGGCACCGAGTTCACGCGGGTCGGGCAGGTGAACACGCTGCGGCGCTATCCGGTGCACTTCCACCGGCTGGGCAGCGCGCCCGCGTCGTACGTGCGGGGCAACTCCATCCACCAGTCGTTCAACCGCTGCGTGGTCGTGCACGGCACCAGTGACCTGCGCGTGCAAGACAACGTGACCTACGACAATGTCGGCCACTGCATCTTCCTGGAGGACGGCGACGAGACCGGGAACACCATCAGCGGCAACCTCGTGACCCTGGTGCGCCGCCCGGACAAGGACCTGGGCCAGACGCCCCTGCTGGACAGCGACCAGAGCCCCGCCGGCTACTGGATCAGCCACCCGGCCAATACCGTGCGTGGCAACGTCGCAGCCGGCGTGGAGGGCAGCGGCTTCTGGCTGGCCTTCCCGGAGCACCCGACCGGACTCGCGGCCGCCAGCGGGCAGACCACGTGGAACCGCCGCACGCCGCTGGGCGAGTTCAGCGGCAACGTGGCGCACAGCGGTGACCGCGGCCTGAACGTGGACGACGGCCCGCAGGCCGACGGCAGCCATACCGAGACCACGTACTACATGCCGCGTGTGACGCCCGCCGACGAGCAGTCCGCGCCCGCCCCGGCCACCTTCACGGCCTTCACCGCGTACAAGCAGCGCGACCAGGGCGCGTGGCTGCGCGGCGAGCACCTGACGCTCTCCGGCGCGGCGCTGGCCGACAACGCGGTCGGCGCGACCTTCGCCGCCGACCAGACCGCCATGACCGGCTCGCTGCTGGTGGGCGAGACCGCCAACGTGGGCAAGGCGCAGCCGTGGGAGAAGACCGGCGCGGGCGGCCGCAGCCTGCCGCGCCCGTGGGACGCGACCTTTCCCATCCGTGGCTACCAGTTCTACGACGGCCGTGTCCGCATCCAGGACACCGCCATCGCCGGCTTCCGCCCGGACGGCGTGCGGCAGGCCAGCGGCCTGGGATACCTCACGGAGAACGCCTTCCCGATCGACCCGCAGAACGCCGCGCAGGGCGTGACGTGGCTGGACGACAGCGTGCGCGTGTACCTGCCGCCCGCCCAGCCGGACCGGGACGGCGACGCGGCCGCCACCTTCCTCGACGTGGACGGCAGCGTGACCGGCACGGCCGGGCGCACCGTGACGGGCAGCGCGATCCTGCAGGACGCCCCGGACTGCGCGGCGCGGCCCGCGTGGGGCGCCAGCGTGTGCGGCGGCCAGTACGCCCGGCTGTGGATGCAGGACGTCACGGACGGCCACATCGGGCCGGTGGGGGTCGGCAACGCGCGCGGAGCCGCCCAGACGCTGGTGGGCGTGCCGGACGACCACACATCCTTCTCGACCAGCGTGCGCGTGGGCGAGCGCTACACCCTGACGCCCGCCGGATCGAGCACGCACCTGCGTGTGGGCATCGACGGCCGCCAGCCCGGCGACGTGGTCCAGCTCAGCCTTCCCGTGAGCGCCGCGCCCGCGGTCTACCGCGACTGGTGGATCGATGACCGCAACCGCCTGAAGGCCGTGCCCCTGACCAGCCTGAATGCCACGACCGGCGACAGCTACGCCCTGGACGGCGGGCGGCTGTACCTCAAGCTGGTCGTGCGCCCCGGCGAGACCTACGCCGAGGCCGAGATCTGCGCCGCCGCCCTGTGTCAGTAACGCCGTGCTGAGGACGCGGTGCCCCTCCGCTCGTCCCAGCTCCGTTGACGGTCATGCTCTGGATGGGGTGACTGCTCCGAGACCGCGCCGGCCCTCTGTGCCGGTCATGGGCTGATCACGCGGCCCCTCCTACCCTGAACCATCCGGCCGGGGACCGGGGGAGGGGAGGGCAGCGGACATGACGGACACGCCGAGCGTCGTCTGGAACGAAATTGCGCTGGAGGCGATCCGTGCCGCGCCACCGGGGCCGCCGGTGGCCGCGCGGGCGCTGTTCATGCTGCACGCCGCCATATTTGACGCGTGGGCCGCGTACGACCGCACCGCGGTCGGCCTGCACTGGAAGGCCCAGACCCGCCGCCCCGCCGCCGAGCACAGCGAGGCCCGCCAGCGCACCGCCATGGCCTACGCCGCGTGCCGGGTCCTGAGCGACCTGTTCCCTGCGCGCGCCGCCACCTTCGCCGCGGTGCTGGACGACCTGGGCCTGGACGCGGCCCGCACCGACACCAATCCCGCCACGCCGCACGGCGTCGGCAACCTCGCCGCCGCCGAAGTCCTGGCTGACCGGCACGGCGACGGCTCGAACCAGCTCCACGAGTACGCCGACACCACCGGCTACGCGCCCGTGAACACCCCCGAGCGCATCACCGACGGCGGGCGCTGGCAGCCGCTGCGCGTCAGCGACGGGTACGGCGGCTGGCAGGTGCAGAGCTTCGTCGCGCCGCACTGGGGGACCGTCACGCCCTTTGCCCTGAGCCGCCCCGACCAGTTCCAGCCCGCCCCGCCCGCCCGCTGGGGCACGCCGGAATTTCTGGAACAGGTGCGCGAGGTGCTCGCGTACTCCGCGACGCTCACGCCCATCCAGCAGGCCACCGCCGACTACTGGGCCGACGGCCCCGGCGGCGAGCTGCCCCCCGGTCACTGGACGCTGTTCGCCACGTTCGTCTCGGAACGCGACGGGCACGACGCCGCGCAGGACGCCCGCATGTTCCTCGCCGTGACGGGGGCGGTCATGGACGCCGGCGTGTCGTGCTGGGATGCCAAACGCCACTACGACTACGCGCAGCCCGCCAGCGCTGTCCGCTCGCTGCTGCGCGGCCGCGCCCTCCCCGGCTGGGACGGGCCCGGCAACCACGCTCCCCTCGCCTCCGCGTGGCGGCCGGGCACGGGCCGCACCCCTCCTTTTGCGGAGTACACCAGCGGGCACAGCACCTTCAGCGCGGCGGCCGCCACCGCCCTGCGCCTGATCACCGGCAGCGACGTGTTCGGGCACGGCGTGACCCTCCCCGTCGGGCACGGCGACGGCGTGAGTCTGGTGCGCCTGACGTGGGCGACCTTCAGCGACGCCGCGGACGAGGCGGGCCTGTCACGCCGCTACGGCGGCCTGCACTTCCGGGACGCGGACCTGGCGGGCCGCGCCGCCGGCCGCCAGATCGGCCAGCTGGCCGTATTGCGCGCCCTGCACCACTTCAACCCGAAGCTGCATCCCCTCACCTGACGCTCGCGGGAGATACAGAGGAGCGCCCGTCCCCTCAATGTGGGACAGGCGCGGTCCAGAGGTATGGGTTCAGTGGTCGTAGGCGGCCCCGTACACCGGAATCGCCACCGTCGTCCGCACCGTCCCCCCCGACGTCAC